>CAYJFO010000031.1:0-17723 GCA_964369645.1 uncultured Oscillospiraceae bacterium
CCGACATACCAGCCGAAAGGCTACCGTCGAGAAGTTTAATTCCGTTGAAGTCAGCCGAGCTTGCGATACGAGTGATTTCGCTGTTAAGATCGTTGATTTCTTGTTGGATAGCTTCACGGTCGACTTCGTTTTGGATAGTTCCGTTAGCCGATTTTGTTGCGAGCTCTACCATACGGTTAAGCATGTTGTGGATTTCTTGTGTTGCGCCTTCTGCTGTTTGGATAAGGCTGATACCGTCTTGCGAGTTAGCAGAAGCTTGTTCCAAACCTTGGATTTGAGCTTTCATTTTTTCGCTGATTGCAAGGCCCGAAGCATCGTCTGCTGCACGGTTAATTCTATAACCAGAAGACAATTTCTCCAAAGATTTTCCAACCATCGAGTTGTTGATTCCCAATGAACGATTGGCGTTCATTGCCATGGTATTAGTTCTAACTACCATTCCCATAATTTTTCTCCTTGTTCCGGCAAAACCGAATTCCTTCTCGGTTTATATGCCAATAAAAAATTTTATTTATTTTAACTTCGACGTTACCTTTCGGTAAAAGTCGAAAATAAAATACCATTTTGGTTTTTCTGTTTGCTAGCTGTTTTTAAAAAGCGTCCGCACATTTTCAAGTTTTTCCGAGTTTGCGGCGGTTTTGTTTTGCACAATTGCTTGATAGATCTCGTTTCGCCAAACTTTAAATTCTTTCGGAGCTTCAACACCGATTTGAACTTGTTTTTTTGCTCCGACAGCTATCTCTTTTATTAGTAAAGTAACGGTTTGTTCGCCAATTTCAATAACAAGCGACTCGCCTTTTTTTCTTGTTAGGTTTAACATCTATTCGTCCCCCAATTTAAAGGGATGCTTTAAGGAATAATCTCCGTCGAGTATATGTTGTTTTGCTTTTTTTGTGTCGCTGTTGATTAGTATCGGATTTTTAAGGTTGATAGTTGAGTTGTTTAAATCACGCCCGATAACACATACAACCCACGCGAACACTTCGCCGTCCCCGAGATCCTCAAGATCTTTCTCTTCAATTTCCGGGTTATAGTCTTTTGCGTATATATCCGGTTCAACAATTATGAAACAGATGTCACTTTGTTCGGTTGATTGAAGCCAAGCGACCGAGTTTCCTATCTCTTTGTCGTGTAACAAAACATAGTTTTTATATTGGTCGAACCCAAAAAGAGGTTGGACAAAGGTTATTATTTCATCTTCCGTTATCTCAACATTGCCGAAATCACGCGTTTCAATATTCATTATACACAAATCCTTTTAACGTCCTATTTTGTTCCGACACTTAATTTATTCCACGGTTTTTAAAAAACTAAATAGCAAAAACAAAAAACTTTTTAATTTTTTTGTTAACGTTTTAAATATATAAAGTTGCTATATATAATATAAAACCTATAATCCTTTGACGATGTCTTTAAGCCAAACGCCGGTTTTAACGATAGATACGGCGACAAAAAGTTTAATTAAATCTACCGTTTGAATCGCTATGTAAAGCGGAATTATCGAAATGTCTGTATACCTTGTGAGGAAAAAAGCCAAGGGAATCGAGATTACCCACATAAAAACAAAATCGAAAAGGAAAGTAAGAAGCGTTTTGCCACCCGAACGAATTGTGAAAAACGAGCTGTGGATACAAGCATATATAGGCATCATAAAGCTTACCACGCGAATAAGTTGGGTTGCTATCTCTTTAACCTCGTCGGTTGTGTTGTAGATTTGAGGGAAAACCGGAGCGAAAAAGAAAAGACATGTGCCGATTAAAATATGAAGAGAAAAAGCGAAGAATATAACCTTGTATGCCGATTGTTTCGCGAGTTTGAAATCGCCCGCCCCTAGATGGTGGCCGATTATTATTGCAACAGAACTTCCGATAGCTATGTATACGATGTTGAAAACGTTTGTTATAACCGAGTTTATGTTTATCGCCGCAACGACAGCAAGCCCTTTGGTTGAATAAAACTGAACAAGTAACGTAAACCCGAAAACCCAAAATATCTCGTTTAACAACATCGGAGTTCCCGTTTTAAGAATACCTTTAAACAGATCCTTCGGTATAGAAAAGTTTTTATATACACCTTGTATAAATTTATTTTTGTTTGGAGTTCTGTGTGCGTAACCTGCGACGATAAAAAGTTCTATAAATCTTGCGACGACGGTTCCAATGGCGGCGCCTTGAACCCCAAGCGCCGGAGCGCCAAACTTTCCGTATATAAGTATATAATTTATTATAAGGTTAGTTATAACCGCGACGATACCGGCAACCATAGGAACAATAGTTTGTCCTGTTTCGCGAAGCGTTCCCGAGTATGATTGGACGATACAAAACGGTACAAGCCCGATTAACATAATTTGAAGGTATTGTTTACCGTACAAAAGGGTTTGTTGTATGTTGCCTGTTTCGCCACCCTCATGGAGATAAAGAGAGATAAGTTGTTCGTCAAAAAAGGCCAAAATCGATAGCGAAACAACCAACAAAATAGCGCTTATAACTATCTTAAATCTAAAAGCGTTTCGTATCCCATCGTTGTTTTTTTGTCCGTAAAATTGCGCGCTATAAATACTTGCGCCCGCAATAGCTCCGAAATTTGTTATCATAAACACAAACAAAAGCTGGTTTACAATGGCTACCCCAGACATCTGGTCTGTTCCAACCGTTCCAATCATTATGTTGTCAACCATGTTAACAAAACTGGTTATACCGTTTTGAATCGCAATCGGAATCATGATCGCAAACAACATTCTATAAAATTTTCTATCACCAATTAAATGTTTCATATTTTCTGTTTTAAACCTTTGTGTAATATTAGGGGGTAAACTGTAAAAAGAGCAACAAAAAAAGCCCTAAAAGAGCTTTTTTTGAAACGTTAACAACTTTCCAAAAGCGTTTTGATAGCTTCATTCTAACACCACAAAATTAATAAGTCAACCAATTTTTAAAACTATTTAGAAAATATCGGAAAACGGAATTTTATTAACACAATATTGCTTGCAAAACGCAGTTTTTTTGTCGTCTTGATAATCGACATAACACACGTTTTGTTCCGAGTATAACAACGCCACAGCGCGCTTAACTCCTTTGTATTGTGCAGTTTCGGCGTTAGCGTTAAGATATGAGACAGCCTTTTTAAGACGGTTGTCTTTTTGTCTTAAACATCTGGGTAATCTTCCGCTGCTGTTGGTTGCAAGGCGGTCTTGAACAAGCATATCGCGTACAGTAGCGCGACAAATTCCCTTAATCGAACAAAAAAAATCAAACAAAAACTCCGTGTACCCGTCAAGCGACACGCGTTCGCCAAAGTCATAGGCTACCGTTGCTTTTCCGATATCATGATATAGCCTAAACGGTGAAATTTCTGTTGTTTTTAAAATGTATTCAACCGTGTTAAAAAAACGTCCGCTGTTGTAAACCCTGTCCAACGCATCTTCGGTATACGAAATAATTTCGAGATCGTTTGTTGAAAGCCACGGGGTCGAAACAACTTGATAGGGTGGCGTGTCTTGATATTGTTGCGAAAACTTGTCTTTAAATTCGCGCATCGCGCTTCCGTGCAAAAGTTTTAAAAAACCAAGTTGTAACATGTCGGCGTAAAGGGAATATGCTTCGTTAAAACTTTTCTCAAATTCAATTAGACTTTCAAATGGAAGCCCCGCTATTAGATCTATGTGTATATGTATGTTTTTAAATGCAACAAGTCGGCTTATGGTATCTTTAACTTTTTGTATATCGGTTTTTCGGTTGATAGCCGAAAGAGTTTTTTCGTGGAAAGACTGTATGCCTATTTCAAGTTGAACCAAACCTTTTGGCATTGCTTCAAGTAACAGAATTGTTTGCTCGTCTACTATGTCTGCCGCTATCTCGAAATGGAAACAGATATCTTTTGGAATTTTGTTTTGGTTAAAACTATCTAAAATAAACTTCAATATCGCGTTTGCGTGGATTTTGTTTGAATTAAACGTCCTATCAACAAATTTAATCGTCTTTGTTTCGCTGTTCCACAGCGTTTCAAGCTCTTTCAATTTTTGCTCAACGTTAAAATACCGCGCGTTATTGCTCGCGCCCGAAAGACAAAAATCACAGCTAAACGGGCACCCTCTGCTAGTTTCAAAATATGATATTCTGCCGTCTAAGTTTTTATGATAGTTGGCAAGCAAGGGCGACGGAACCTCGCCTTTAAGCACAGCAGCAGGCGAAACATAGATGTCGCCGCATAATGTGCGTCCGCAAAGGCCGCCTATATTAGCGCGTTGAGTTAGATTTAAAACGCGTGAAAAGTTGTTTTTTTGCATAGCATTAAGAAACAAAGCAAAACTTTGTTCGCCCTCACCTGACAGCACAAAATCGATAAAACTGTTGCGTTGCAAAATGTCATAAGCGTTATAGCTAACCTCGGGGCCGCCTACAACAGTTATAATATCTTTGTTATGTTTTTTTATCTCGCTTACAAGTTTAAGCGTTTTTTCGATGTTCCAGATATAACAACAAAACCCAACAACTTTCGGGCGAAGCTTTAATATATCGTTCAACGTTTCGTCGAGTGGTTTGTTGACTGTTGATTCGACTATCGCAATGTCTTGATATAGATTTTCACAAAACACCTTTACCCCTGCCGCCAAACAGTATGGCGCAGGGGAGGCGTGGAGATATTTTGCATTTAAAACCGAGATAACAAAGCTGTTGTTCAAATTTTTACCCTACTTTTTTAATGCGTAATGTGTAATTAAACAAAAACCCCTACTTCATACGGGCGTAAAACGTCTTGCGTGTCGTCGTAGTTGCCGAATATTTTGTTCTCGCCTCTTTGATATGGCAAAGTTTTGTTTGAGAAATTAGCAAACAACGTAAGGTTTCCTTTTTGCATTATATATATATCGCCTTCCGACGAAAAAATCGCTTTTTGTTTCAAAGTTTCATAGTTTTGTTTGCGGTATCTAATGATCTCTTGATAGTAACGATATACGCTGTCGTCGCTTTCGATATCACTTTGGACATTAATTTCGAGATAGTCCTTGTTATCTAACCATGGCGTTCCGGTTGTGAACCCTCCGTTTTCGCTGTCGTTCCACGCCATCGGTATTCTTGCGTTGTCGCGCGAAATTTTTGAAAGTATTCCAATCGCTTGAGCGTCGGTTAACCCTTCGCTTATAAAACGATTGTACACGTTAAACGTTTCGATATCGTTATATTTTTTAATGTCAAGATGTCCACAATTTCTCATGCCTATTTCGTCGCCTTGATAGATATAAAGGTTTCCGTGTTGCAACCCAAACACAGTTATTAAAAGTTTTGCGCTTTGTTTACGATATTGTTGGTCGTCAAGCCAGATAGACAAGCGTCGCGGAAGGTCGTGGTTGTTGATAACAAGTGTATCGATACCGGTGAATGTATTTTGCCATTCGTCGAAACTTTCGCAAAGTTTTTTAAGGTCTAGCTTTTCGCGAGTCCATTTATCGGGATTGTGGTCTACACATAGGGCGTTGAAGTTAAACGCTTGGGTTAGAGCCTTGTCGTTGCACATTGAATAGGTCTCTTCAAGCGAACTTCCCCAACATTCTCCAACCGTTAACATATCGTTTTTAAATGTCTTTGTACTTAACTCTTCAAGATATTCAAAAAATTTTGGGCCTTTGGAAACTATGAGTTTTTCCGGTTCTTTTCCAATATAATCTATTACGTCAAGGCGAAAACCCTCGACCCCTCGCTTTATCCAGTAGTTAACCACGTCGATAACGTCTTTTCTAACGTCAGGGTTGCTCCAGTTTAATTCGGCTTGTGTTTCCTCGAACATGTGTAGATAGTATTTGCCTACCTTGTCGTTAAACTTCCAAGCGCTTCCCTCGAAAACAGATTGAAGCTCGTTTGGTTTGTCGCTCCAAATATAATAGTTATAATATTTTTCGTCCAACTGTTCGGCTTTTTTAAACCATTCGTGTTCGGTCGAAGTGTGGTTTAACACAAGGTCCATCATTATCTTGATACCTTGTTGTTTTGCTTTTTCGATAAGTTCGAGATAGTCGTCGTTGTTTCCAAACATCGGGTCGATAGTCAGATAATCGCTTATGTCATAGCCGTTGTCTCTTTGTGGAGAACTGCAACAAGGCGAAAGCCAGATATAATCGACGCCTAGTTGTTTTAAATAGTCAAGTTTAGATATAATCCCTTTTATGTCGCCAATTCCGGAAGAGGTTGTGTCTTTAAAGCTTTTAGGATAGATTTGATAGATAACCTTGTTTTCAAGTCTATGCATAATATATCGCCCCTTATTTTTTACTTTGTTATAATTATGTAAAAAGTTTAGCATATTTAATTTAAATTGCAAGAAAAATTTATATTGGTCATTTTGTACTTTGAATAAAAATCGAAGTATTTATTTAATTTATAGTTTTGAGAAACATATAAACACTATGCATATAGGTTGGACGAAAGAATATAGGTTTATTATTTGTACAAACATTACCTGTAGGAGTATTTGTGATTTTACTTGCTTTTTCGTCGAAAGTTATATATAGTTAATATGTATGATTTATTATTTTATAAAAGGAACAAGTGAAATGAGCAGCGGTATATGAGGCACAACGTAAAACGTTCAGAGTTTGAAAATACAAGCAAAAAAAAATGGAACGATTTTTTAAGAAACAATCTTATAACTAACTATACCGTAATGTTGGTTCCACACGATTCTACAAAAAATTCAAGGAAGATTCAGATACATCTATGGGTGTTGCTTTTTGTAATAGCGGCGCTTACAACGCTTTTGGTTCTAGCGACGTATTATTCATATTCAAACTATCGCCTACAGGTTGTTATGGTTGAAAACTCGAGGCTTAACAAGATAAGCGTGGAACAAGAGGAATTTTTAAGCGAACTTGAAAAACTTTCAAAGCAACTGCTTGACGAGATGGTTGAGACAAACGAAGCGGAAAACGTAATCCGCGAAAAGGTTGGACTTGAACAGAACGTTGTCGCGGTTGGCGGGGTAGACCTTGATTTTGTTATCCCGGAAACTTCGCTTGTCATGGCGGGCGACAAAACTTTATGGGACAGACTCAACACGCTTTCGGTCGAACTTTCCGCGTATCAAGAGTTTACCGACAGCCTCGGCGTTAGATACGAGATACTTGAAGTTGAAGTCGACGACAGATTACACTATCTATCGAGTATCCCAATAGGTGAGCCGCTCGACGAGATGATAATGACATCGGGTTTTGGCGAACGCGTTTCGCCGTTTGGGTTTAAAACGGTTTCGTTTCATAACGCGCTTGACTTTGCCGGAACAACGGGAGATAAAATCTATGCTACCGGAGCGGGCGTTGTTGAGATTTCGGTTAAACATGCCGAGTACGGAAACTACGTTGTAATCGACCATGGATATGGATACAAAAGCCTTTATGCCCACAACAGCAAAAACATCGTGGCGGCGGGAGACGAGGTTGAACGCGGGGATCTAATCGGTCTTATCGGTTCAACGGGGTTAAGCACGGGAAGCCACCTACACTATGAGATAATAAAAGACGGGGTTCAAATCGACCCCGAAACTATGTTAAATAATTTTAATTTTTAAAGGGAAAGGTCTTAAATCATGTTCAATAAAAAAGAAACAACCGACACAGCAGTTCTTGGAACCGTTGAAACAATTATCGGAGAAAAAACCGTTTTCGAGGGCGTCGCGACGCTTGAGACAAACCTTAGGGTTGACGGAACAATTAAGGGCAACATCGTTTCAAAAAGCACCGTTATCATAGGCAAAGAAGGCAAGGTGTTTGGCGAGATTGAAGCTCAAAATGTCTATATTGCGGGATACGTTAAAGGAAACATTAAAGCAAAAGCAAAGATTGAATTTTTCGGAACCGGTTCTGTTTTCGGAGATCTTTTTACCGAAAGCCTTGTTGTTGCAGATGGCGCAAAGTTCAACGGAAAATGCACAACTCCTGCTAAAGATGTCGAATTTACACCGGCAAGCGTTTCACAAAATGCTTCTGTCGGCGTTAAAACTCAAACACATTCCGCTCCTTCCGCAACAGCAACCCCACCGCTTAAAGTGGCAAATAAATAAAAATCAAATTAACAGAGGTTTAAATGGGCTTGATTACAAGGAAGATACAAAAACCCGAGTTAACAAACAAAGCCCCCTCAAAAGCAGCGTTCGCCCTGCTTTTCTTGGGGCTTGTTTTGATTTTTCTTTCGGGATACTACTATGATTTGGTGCTTATAACAGAGCACAGCTTGAAATTTTGGGACATTTTGTTTAACGATGGGATAGCGGGGCTCTCTAAGTTCTATTCGTCTGCCGAAAGCATGTTTGTCGAGGGTAACCCTAGCACCGAAGCTCCATATAACATCTTTGTTTACATTCTGCTTGCGGTTCTCAACATTCCAACAATGCTTTTGCGCGGCGGGGAAGAATATCTTCGTAACGCGTTCTTAGCCCTTTTATGGTCTAAGATTGTTATAATGATACTTTTGGGGTTTGCGGTATATTGTTTTTATAAATTACTTGATTGTTTTGAACTTTCGACAGATCAAAAATATCTCGGCGTTTTTATGTTTTGTTCGTCTATTTTTCTTGTTTCTGCAACGGTGTACACCGCTCAGATAGACATAGGCGGCGTCGCGTTCACTATGTTGGGGCTTAGGGCATATCTTAAAAATGACCGAAAATATATGTATATATTTTTCATGATAGCGTGCCTATTTAAACTTTTTGCCCTTTTTATATTTATTCCGTTGATGCTTTTGCGCGAAAAAAGAGTGTTTCATTTTTTGAGGGATGTCGTTTTTGTAATGCTTCCATTTATTTTAACCGACATGGTACTTTTCGCTCTTTTAGACCCCGACAGGGTTTCGCAAAGTCGTTTTTTCTTGATTCTAACATTTAACAATCTACCGATAAACGACGACCACGGTTCGGTTTTTATAATGGTATACATCATAATCGCTATACTTTGTTACAACTATAAACTTAAATCAAACGAAGTTCATGAGCGTTATGTTGCGCTTTATGTTTGCCTTGCGGTGTTTACAAGCTTCATAGTTTTTTCAAGGCTTCATACATACTGGTGTGTTTTAATCGTTCCGTATCTAACGATACTTTTGCTTGTCAACAAACCAAAACAAAAGATAAATCTTTTGCTTGAGATAATAGGTTCAAGCGCACTTGTGCTTTCCCAAATGATCTACTCTCCGCCCGTTTTTGCGCCGGAAAACGCTCGTCGTTTTGCGCTTAGGATCGTTGACGGAAGAATTGTCGACTTTGATACAACAACGCTTTTTGTCCACCTTGTCGGACAGGAAAACTACAACTATTTCGCAATACTGTTGTTGAGCGTATTTGCCGCTTGTTTTATAGGACTTTTGATTGTCAATTTCCCAAAATTACAAGGGCAGACAGACGAAACAAGTTGTGACGAAAAACAGTTTAAACAGATTGTTTATCTTCGCGCGGCAGTGAGCGTTGGAATTATGCTTATTCCGGCGTTGGTCTATCTTCTTAATGTTGTTGTAATCTCTAAACTTAATCCATAGATAATATTTTACAAATAAATTTTTTTCATATCCCTAAAAAGGACGCTTTATGAACATTTCAAAAATTAACCGACCTTTTGACAAGCTGAAAGACAACCGTATATTGTACCTCGCTTTGGTCGTTATTGTGGCGATAACCGCCGTTGCGGTTCGTGTATATCAGTTTGGAGAATTCCCCGGCGGAATAAATCAAGACGAGGCTATGGCAGCGGTCGACGCAAAGGCACTTTTAGATTACGGAACAGACAGGTTCGGAACGCCGTTCCCCGTCCACTTTAAAGCGCAAGGCGTAAGCCAGATGAGCGTGCTTTTGTCTTATATAATGGTTCCGTTTATAAAAGTTTTCGGATATAATATTGTGGCAATTCGGCTTCCGCTTTTGGTCACAAGTTTGATATCTCTTTATATAGCGTTCCGCTTTGCATACAAAGCTTTTGGGAAATGGTTGGCGCTAACAGTTTTGTTTGTGCTAGCGTTAAGCCCTTGGCACATCATGCAAAGCCGCTGGTCGCTCGACTGTAACTTGTTTCCCCATTTTTTGCTTTTTGCATGTTACGCGCTTTACCTTGGCGCACACAAAAAACGATATCTCTATATATCAGCGGCACTTTTCGGAATTTCGATGTACGCTTACGCAATAGCTATCTATACTATTCCATTTATGCTGCTCGCGCTTTCGTTTTATTACATAAAGTATAAATATGCAACGTTTAAGCAAATTGTAGTTTGCGCCGTTGTTTTTCTTGCGATATCGTGGCCGTTTATCCTGTGTATGTTTATAAATGCGCTGGAACTTGACACGATTTATCTTCCGTTTATGACTATCGAGCGTTTCTATGATTCGGTGCGCAGCAAGGATATCTTGTTTTTTAGCGACAATTTTTTTGAATCGTTAAAGGAAAACGCAACCTATTTGTTTTACACAGTTTTTGTTCAAGCACACGATGCACCGTTTAACTCGGTCGAGGGATTTGGAAGATTCTATTTGTTCACAACCGTTTTAATGTTTGTCGGTATATACTATCTTGTAAAAAAAATGCGCGAAAACAAGGCGATGGTGATATTTGCTGTTTGGGGCGTGGTTGGGATTGTTTCGGGTCTCATAACGTATCAAGTTAACGTCAACAGAATAAATATATTTTGGTATCCAATGGCGTTTTTCATAGCATTTGGTATTTATATGTTGGTTAAACATATAAAACCGTTGTCGATAGTTGTTAGCGCGGTTTTTGTTGTTTGTTTTGTAAATTTTAATTCCTACTATTTTGATAAACATGCACACCTTATAAACGAGATGTATTTTTCCGACTTCACAAATGTTTTGCAAGTAGCAAAAAACAACAAAGCGGTAGAAAAGTTTTATATAACGTCGCATATTTGGGAGAACAAACAAGACCTTCAGACGGTTGAGATCGTAACGATGTTTTATTTTGATATCGATTCAAAATATTTCATGGGTCAACCCACCGATAAACCGGGGTATGACGACGTACTTCCGTATGATGAGAAGTTTAACTATATCGACATGATGCAACTGCCGGCAGAGGGGCCGCTTTCAAGCCGTTCTGCGTATATAGTTGCAAACTTTGAGTACGACCACGTATACCGCGAGCTTTGCACATACAACAACTATCAAGGGTATTCGATAATAAAAACAGCGTATTAAAGTTGTAAACGGTTAATTATTGAAACTGTACATAAAAAATGGCAAGGCATTGAAGCCTTGCCATTTTTGTGTGTTTGAAACTAGACAATCTCTTTGATTTTTTTGTTCGCCTTAATCTCACCTAATGTGAAAAACACAAGGCCTACCCAAAGAATAGCAAACGATATAAACTGGGTCATGTCGAACGGTTCGCCGTAAACGAAAACTCCTAGCGTAAGCATGAGCGACGGCGAGATATACCCCGTTATGCCAAGCGTTACGAGGTTTATTTTGTTTGCGCCAAATCCAAATAAAATGAGCGGAGCGGCAGTAAAGATTCCGCAAAGCATAAGTAGCCCGATTTGATATGGCATAGCTACCGCAAAAGCGCCTTTGCCATTTTGCTCGAACCAAACGATAACCAAAAGCGCAACAGGCGCAAGAAAGACCGTTTCGTACAAAAGCGAAAGAATAGGGTCGAGCTTATATTTCTTTTTTGTCGCGCTGTAAATAGCGAACGTTATAGCTAACGTAAACGCGATTATTGGGGGTTCGCTGTACGATATAAGCATAAATATAACGCCAACAACCGCTATACAAAGCGCTATTTTTTTTAAGTTGTTTATCTTTTCTTTGAACAAAATTAACCCAAACGCCGTAACTATAAGCGGTTGCATATAGTATCCTATCGAGGTTTGGACAACGTGTCCGGCAGAAACTGCCCAGATAAATGTGCTCCAGTTAACCGTTATAATCGCTCCCGCAATAAAACATCTTAAAGCTACCTTTTTGTTTTGTACAATCGGCTTGAATGCTCCTTTAATACCAAACTTGAAAAAAGCAATAACCAACGTTGTAATCGCGACAAGCAAGACGCGATAAAAAATTATGACAAACGAATCAATGGGGTTAAGAGATTTCCAATATACGGGAAGAACCCCCCAAAGAACCGCACACGAGATAGAGCACAAAAGCCCAATTAAATAGGAATTTTTTGAGGAACTTTCGTCTATTTTGTTTGAATTTGAACTGTTCATTTTTGCAACCGTTTCTTGTTAAATAATATGTTTTTGTAAAAGCAGTAGATTTAAAATCTACTTGATGTTAGAAAGTTCAACCGCTATGTCGGAGGCAAGACGAGCGTTGTTGTACGCAAGTTCAAGGTTGCTTTCAAGCGAAACGCCTTTTGTAATCTCTTTTATCTTTGCAAGTAAAAACGGCGTTGTGTCTTTGCCTTTAATTCCGTTTTGTTCCGCTTCTAAAAGAGCTTTTTTAATTATAACTTCCATCTCGTCATAGTTAAGCGAAAATTCGTCGGGAATAGGGTTACAAACAACCGCCCCGCCTTTAAGCGAAAGATCCCATTTCGTAAAAAGAAGTTTTGCAAAATCTTTTGCAGTTTTGATGTTGTAGTCAACCTTTAAACCGCTACTCTTACAGTAGAAAGCCGGGAAAAAGTCGGTGTTGTATCCGAGAACGGGAACGCCGAACGTCTCGAGGTATTCAAGCGTTAAGTTAAGGTCAAGAATAGATTTGGCGCCCGCACAAACGACCGCTACCGAAGTGTTAGCGAGTTCTTGAAGATCGGCAGAGATGTCGAACGTTTTTTCCGCGCCTCTGTGGACGCCACCAAGGCCACCCGTTGCAAAAACCTTGATACCCGCCATGTCGGCAATTATCATCGTTGTCGCAACCGTTGTCGCGCCGTCTTTTTTCATAGCAACATAGTATGCCAAGTCGCGACGGCTTACTTTGCCGATATCTTTGGCTTCACACATCTTTACAAGGTCTTGTTCCGAAAGTCCGACTTTAAACTTACCGTCAAGTATCGCAATCGTCGCCGGAACGGCGCCTTTGTCGCGTATGATACCCTCGATTTTTTTAGCAAACTCCAAATTTTCGGGGTATGGCATGCCGTGGCTTAGAATTGTTGATTCAAGCGCTACTACCGCTTTGTTTTGCTCGAGGGCGGTTTTGACTTCGCTTGAAATTTCGAGATATTTATTGTAGTTCATGTTTACTCCTAAAAAATATTATGTTTTTATACTTTATCTTAAAACCCGTTACCGAGCTTAACTACATACACTCCGTCTATCTCTTTAATCGAACCTTCATATGGCCAAATAGGCATGTCAGAAAATTCGGGATTTTCCAACAGTGTATAATATTCGTCCATCATAACCATGTTATAGGCTATGCCGAAATATGTTCGAGCAAACGTAGAGAAACCGTACATGCTGTTCATTATAGTTGTGTTGCCCGAAAGACCGAACAAGCCAAAACCATTCTGTTCGGCATATCCGATATAGTTGCTGTTTTCGTACGAACCGCTGTTGTAGGGGAAGCCGAACACACAAACTTTGTCAGATATCTCGAAATCTTCTGTTTCAAAAATCCTGTTAGAGACCGAAAGAACCAAAGAATAGTCTTTTTCAAAACGTTGGTGGGCGTTGAAATAGTTTATGTTTGAGACAAGGAAGAAGTTCCAACATATGACGGATATCATTAAAAGCGACAGACCTTTAACCGAAAAGGCAACGAGCCATTTTGTTTTTGATAGATGTTGATAAAACACCTCGGCAAACGGAAGCGTCGCTATAAAAACAAGACTTAAACTAATCCTTAAAACTGCGTGGTGCCACATATCGGGGGATAGAAATTTTGAAGGCGCAAGCGATAGCGGAACTGCAATTAAAAGCAAAGCAAGTACAACGAGTTTTATCGGACTTTTGTAAATCTTGTTTTTAACTACAAGCAACAACGCCGAAACTGCAATTAAAATTATGCAACCAAACGTAAGAGGTTGTTTTAAAAAAACAAACGGAAGTTCAACTATCATCAGATATACTTCGTTTAAAACCGCAAAGACAGAGTTTGTTAAGTTGAACGAATCGTTCCCGGTTAAAACTTCAATTCCTTGATAGTTTGTGAGTTCGGTTTGGTTTACTTTAAGCGTTATAAACAAAACAACTTGATAAATCGCAAATCCTCCCACAAACAATACGGCATAGCGAGAGATAGTTTTAAACAACTGTTTTTCTTTTTGTTCGGGTTTTGAGATTATCGACACCGCCAATATTATGACGACCAACATCATGGCTATCGAAAGATACGCTTGATATATCCCAAGGCTAAACGCAAGCACAACTGCCCCAACGATAAAGCCGTGTTTAAATTCTTTTGTTATCTTGACCGATAAAACAACTAAAAAATAAGCAAAGAAAAAGATAGCGCTTCGGTGGATATACGAAAGGCCGGATGCCACAGAAGGGTAGCAAACAAGCAAAATACCGGTTAAAATCCCCGCTGTTTTTCCGCTGATTTCAAGTATGTCCACAATCATAACAGCACAAAGCGAAATGAAGAATATTGATATTATTCCGTTTACCCAAGAAAGCGCAAAAGGACTTGTTGCTGAACCTGCGAACTCGAAAAACCAACGCCCTTCGTACAAAAGATCTCGATTATCGTAGAAACGGCTCATCGTATCGCCGTTGGGCAAGTTGTGTACCAAAAAATATATATGACATATAACTCCGGCGACAAACGTTGAGATGAATATCGGAATAGCGTTTTTGGGGATAAAGCGGTTAAATAAACATTGAAAATTATGTATTAATTGTTTTTCAGTAATCATTATTCTGACTCCTTTTGTTCCAACATCCCCTCAATATATTCAACCGAAAGTTTTTCGTTGTTGGGCTTTTCGCTCATAACGGCAAGTGCCGCCATTGAAGAACAAAATGCCATCGTTTTTTCTACTGAAAAATCGTTTATAAAACTATATATCAATCCTGCGGTAAAACTGTCGCCCGCGCCCGTAACGTTGACGGGGTTTTTAATTGGGGTTATCGTGTGAAGATATCTGTTTCCGTCGCTGTTTGCGTAGTAGTTCCCTTTGGTTTCAAGCGTGACGATAACGCGTTTGCAACCTTTGTTCAAAACGGCTTCCGCTGCGCGCTCGATATCGCTTTCGCTGTCGGTCGGAATGCCGTCCGCGAGGATAGAAAGCTCATAGCGATTTGGCTTTATTGTGTGAAAATATTTAACAAGCGGTTTCATTCGTTCGGCATAAGCACACGACACGGGGTCGGCAAAAAGCGGAACACCTTTTGCAACGTCAGACACAAGATATTCAAGGGTATCAAATGCAAGACAGGGGTTACATTCAACAACCGAAGCGCCGCTTATTATATCGCGTTTTGTATCAAGAAACTCTTTTGAAACGCTTTGAAGCGCGCGCATGTCGGAAAGCGCAACCGCCATGTCGCCGTTTGGTTCGATAAGCGAAAGGTAGTATGACGAACTTCCCGAAACGACTAAAAACTCGGTTTTTATGTTAAGGCGGTCACAGTGTTGTTTTATCTGTTGCGCAAAACTGTCCGAACCGATTGCGGAAACCAAAGTGGTATTAACCGAAAGACGCGCGAGGTTTTCCAAAATGTTTCGTGTAACTCCGCCAAATGAAAAAGATAAAGCCCCGGGGTTGCTGTCTTGAAGATTTATAGTTTTAAAACTTTTTCCCGCTATATCTACGTTGGCGCCACCTACCCCGACGACATAAGCGGAAGAAATTTTGTTGTTGCTGTTGTTTAACATATCGGCAAAACTCCGTTATATTTTTTGAAAAAATGCATTATTGTGCTTGTTCGATAGCCTTTGTCAATTGGTCGGCACACGAAGTTCCGCGCCCGTCACAGTCGTTGCCCTTAAGAAGGGCCACCGTTTCGGCATAGGATTTTCCCTCTAAAAGTTTTGAGATCGCCGAAAGGTTTCCTTCGCAACCGTGGTGGAAAACGATGTTGTGGATTGTTCCGTTTTGTGTGTCCAGTTCAAAATCAATTTTAGACGCGCAAACGCCTTTTGTTTTGTACGATACCTGTTTCATATGTTTTTAATTTCCGTTCTTTATTTGTTTTAGTTTTCAAGATGTCTTTTTATCTTGTTTAGTATCATGTCGATAGCGACAAGGTTTTTGCCGCCTTCGGGAACAATTATATCGGCAAAACGTTTACTAGGCTCGACAAACTGTTCGTGCATTGGTTTAACTGTTGCGAGATATTGTTCGACAACCGATTGCACCGAACGCCCGCGTTCGTCCACGTCGCGCATAAGGCGGCGAAGAATTCTTGTGTCGGCGTCGGTGTCCACAAAGATTTTAATATCCATAAGTTCGCGAAGCAACGGTTCGGCGAAAACCAAAATCCCCTCGACAATTATAACGCGTTCCGATTTAACAAGCGTTGTTTTATCGCTTCGGTTGTGCTCGGTGAAGTCGTATATAGGACATTCAACATGCTGTCCGCCACGTAGCTCGGTTAGATGTTTGACCATAAGCGATGTTTCAAACGCATTTGGGTGGTCGTAGTTAAGTTTTTTTCGCTCTTCAAAGGTTATGCTGTCGTTTCGGTTGTAGTAGTTATCGTGGTAGATAACGCTGACAGAACCGGCAAACTGTTTGCATATTGCTTTGGTTAACGTCGTTTTTCCGCTTCCTGTTCCCCCTGCTATTCCTATTATCATCGCCTGTTCCATAAGATTTCCCCTATTCAATAAAAATTAAAATTATTCAAATATAATGTCTGATATATCGCTAAAGTTTATTAGCGTTAGTTTTTCTGCCCTAATGTTTGGGTCAAGCGAAAGTTGTTTAAAAACGTCTTCTACTTGAGTTTTCGGTTTTGCCGTGCCGCTTGTTATAGAATTAATCGCCGTTTTTCTGCGTTGTGCAAACGCGGCCTTGATTACCTTAAACATATTTTTTTGATTTTTCGGAAAGACAGGTGGTTCGCTTCTTATGTTAAATCGAACAACACTGCTCATAACTTTTGGAGCGGGATAAAAACAATCGGGAGGGACATCGAACAGAATTTCAGGTTCGCTATAATACCGAACGGCAAGCGTGACCGCCCCAACGTCGCGCGTTGTCTCGGCCGCGGCAAGGCGCTCGGCCGCTTCTTTTTGAACCATCGCGACGACATATTCGGCGTTGATGTTTTTTTCGAGTATCCCCATTATTATCGGGGTCGTTATGTAGTACGGAAGGTTTCCGAAGATAGCGACACGAAGCCCCGAAAACTCTTTCGCAATAACCTCGTTAAGGTCGGTTTCGAGAACGTCGGCGTTTATTACAACGAGGTTGTCAAAATGTTTCGTGTCGTTTAAAAGTTTTGGTATAACGTCGCCGTCAAGCTCGATTGCGACAACTTTTTTTGCAACTCTACAAAGCTCTTTTGTAAGCGCTCCTAGCCCCGGGCCTATCTCGATTACTCCAAATTCTTCCGAAAGCGGTCCCGAAAGGGCAATTTCGCGCGGTATATCGGGGTTGATAAGAAAGTTTTGACCAAGGCTTTTTTTTGGTTTTGTTTTGTTTCCCATAACTTAAAACTCGGTGAACGGCAAGGGAACTATCTCGCCTAACGTGTGTTCGTAGATAACTCCATGAGGGCCCGAAACGTACACAGGAACTTCCATAGTTTTTGCAAACTCGATGAGAACTTGGCGACAAAGGCAACAAGGCGCGTTGTCCTCTTCAAGGTCGGTCACAACCGCAAGGGCGA
>CAYJFO010000032.1:0-17442 GCA_964369645.1 uncultured Oscillospiraceae bacterium
TCGCGTTTATCGGCTCGACGGGTTGCGGAAAGTCAACCGTTATAAACCTTGTTCCACGGTTCTACGACGTCACCGAAGGCGAGGTTCTTGTTGGCGGAATCAACGTCAAAGATTATACAAAAAATGCGTTAAATTCAATCATTGGGTATGTTTCGCAAAGGGCAATTCTCTTTAGCGGAACCGTTAAATCAAACATAGTTTTCGGAGACAACATCGACGTTTCGACAGACAATGCCGACCTTGTAAGCTCGGTTGATACTGCGCAAGCTCTCGATTTTGTTACTAATCTTGACGATAAATACGATTCACACATCGCCCAAGGTGGCCAAAACCTTTCGGGAGGACAAAAACAACGCCTTTCGATAGCAAGGGCAATCTATCGAGAGCCCGAAATTTTCATATTCGACGACTCGTTCAGCGCGCTTGACTACAAGACCGACCGCAAACTGCGTGAGGCTCTTAAAGAACAATGTAAAGGCACCACAACACTTGTCGTTGGCCAAAGAATAGGAACCATTAAAGACGCCGACAAGATTATTGTGCTTGAGGACGGCGAGATCGTGGGGCTTGGAAAACATAGCGAGCTGCTTAAAGATTGCGAAGTCTATAAACAGATTGCATTGTCCCAGCTCTCAGAGGAGGAACTAAAACATGCCTAAAAACGATTATAAAGTGGGTCAATCTGCCAAAACACAACGACCAAACCGAGGCCCAGGCAGCGAAATGGGCGGCGAAAAAGCAAAAGATTTTATAGGATCTATAAAAAAGATTTTAAATTATTCTAAAAAGTATAATAAATTAATGTTTGTTGCCGTCATGTTTGCTATGCTAGGCTCGATATTTACCCTTGTAGGTCCTGATAACCTTTCTCGCCTAACCGACGAAATTATGGCAGGCATCCAGTCAACCATGATGGGAACGGGCGGCGGAATAAACATGAATGCCATCGCCTCGATAGGAATTTTCCTAGGGGTTGTGTATCTTATAAGCTATGCCCTTTCGATACTCACCGGTCTTATAATATCGACCGTTATGCAAAGCACCGCTAGAAATCTAAGAACCGATATTTCATCCAAGATAAATAACCTGCCAATGAGCTTTTATTCCAAAACCTCCAAAGGCGACGTACTTTCACGCGTTACTAACGACGTCGACACGATAGGACAAACGCTGTCGCAATCTGTTGGCACATTCATCTCCGCCGTAACTTTAATTGTCGGCTCGATTTTGATGATGTATATAACAAACTATATCTTGGCAACCACCGCCGTTCTTTCGGCGCTAGTTGGTTTTGTTTTCATGATGGCAGTCATGGGAACATCGCAAGGATATTTCAAGAAACAGCAAAAACACCTCGGCGAAATTAACGGACATATCGAAGAGATGTATGCCGGACACACGGTGGTTAAAGCGTATAACGGTGAACAAAAAGCAATTGAAATCTTTAATTCGACAAACAACAAACTGCGAAACAGCGCGTTTAAAGCACAGGCTCTTTCGGGGCTTATGATGCCGATGATGACGTTTATCGGAAACTTTGGTTATGTTTGCGTTTGCATAGTTGGGGCGCTTTTGGCGCTTAACGGTCAGATTTCTTTCGGCGTTATCGTTGCGTTCATGGTTTATATACGTCTTTTCACCCAACCTCTCGGACAGATAGCACAATCTATGCAAAACCTTCAATCGGGCGCGGCGGCGGCCGAAAGGGTGTTTGAATTTCTTGAACAACCCGAAATGAGCGACGAAAGCGCGAAAACAAAACAGTTTGGTGACATTGAAGGAAACATCGAATTTAAAAACGTCCGCTTTGGTTATGACCCCGAAAAGATAATTATAAACGACTTTAGCGCCACCGTTAAAGCCGGACAAAAGATAGCGATTGTAGGGCCTACCGGCGCCGGCAAAACAACTATGGTTAACCTTCTCATGCGGTTCTATGAGATTAACTCGGGCGATATCTTGATAGACGGTGTTTCGATTAAAGACGTTAAACGTGAAGATGTTCATTCACTTTTCAGCATGGTTTTACAAGACACCTGGATTTTTGAAGGAACACTTCGCGAAAACCTTATCTATGCGACAGAAAACATATCGGACGAAAAACTCAAAGCCGCAACAAAAGCGGTTGGACTCCACCACTTTGTCAAGACGCTTGAAAAAGGATATGACACCGTTTTAAACGACAAACTTGAACTCTCAGGCGGTCAAAAACAACAGATTACGATAGCAAGAGCTATGATAGCGGACAAACCAATGTTAATTTTGGACGAGGCTACCTCTTCAATCGATACGAGAACAGAACTTCAAATCCAACACGCAATGGACGAGCTTATGTCAAGCCGAACCTCTTTCGTAATAGCACACAGGCTTTCAACTATCAAAAACGCCGACCTTATTTTAGTTATGAAGGACGGCGACGTTATCGAAACGGGAAGCCACAGCGAACTTCTCGCACAAAAAGGTTTCTACGCCGAACTTTATAATTCTCAGTTTGACGACAATTAAAACGATTAAAACAGACAAGGTTGGTTTTTCCGACTTTGTCTGTTTTTATGTGCCACACTTTCGCCACACATTCTCCGTAGTTTTTCCAAACGACACTGTAATATAATTTATCACAGGATATTTCGGAGGATTACGGCAGATGAAAAAACAAAAGTTTAACAGCTTTAAAGCGACGATTTCTAAAAACAAAAACGTCGTTTTATTTTGTACTTTAGGAATAATAGTTGTAGTTGTTGTCACTATTATATTAATAATATTTTTTACACAAGACGAAACAACAAGACCAGCTTCGTCGAGCAACAACAGCTATATGGAAGAAAACGTGGTACGTTCCGACATAGTTGTTGGAGTAACCGAAATGGGGAGCGCAACGCTTGAAGCCACCGAAGTTTCGTTTTCGTTTCAAACCGAGATAGTCGAAATCAACGTAAAACCCGGACACTATGTAAACGAGGGGGACCCAATTGCAACTATCGACCCGTCTACCTATGACGAGCTTTACACAGATACAAAACTAGCGTATGACCAAGCGTGGCTTAAACTTGAACAAGACCGCTTAAACTCGACCACAGAAAAACTTGCCGCCGAGCAACAATACAACAGCGATATCTCAAACGGCAACAACGCCGGGACATTGTATAACATCAGCGTATCGGAACTTCAAACGGAATATGACAAGATAGTTTCCGAGATAACCGCGCTTGAAGCAAACCTACCCGTGCTTTTTGCCCAAGCGGACAGCGAAGCAAAGATTCGCAATACCTTTCAAGCGGAATATGACGCAATTAATCTTGCAAAAACCGAAGTCGAGAAGATCTTAGCGGACTTTGCTACCACCGGCGTCATAACGCCTTACACGTATAACGGCATACTATACGATACCGAACTCGCTATCAACGACCTTTTAGCAAACATTATTACTCCAAGCCTTGCCACCAAAAAAAATGAACTTGACACCGCTTCGACACAGTATGAAAAGACTATTGCGGAATATATTCAAGACGAAGCGGAGCTTTCAAGCAAATATATCGAACGCGATAACTATAGTGCCACGATGGAGATAAAAACTATCGAAATTCAATCAGACTATAACGGAAATTTAAACGACTATAACCAAGCTCTTGCAACATACGAAAATACTGTCGCTCTTATAAACAATGAGCTAGCACAATCAGCACAATCGTTTGAAGAACTAAAACAAGAGCTCGAACTGCTTAACGAAATGACGGTTGACGGAACTATAGTCTCCCCCGTTTCGGGGTATGTCATGACGGTGGCTGACACCGGAACCAACCTTAACGCAAACGCTTCGATTGTGACGATAGCGGACAGCAAGATTGTTAACGTCTATGTAAGCATTCCGCAAGAGGATATAGCGGATATATCAATCGATATGCCGGTTAACATCGTGTTTGACGCTTATGACGATGTAGTTATTAAATCAACAGTGGACAGCATTTCGATAACGCCGGCTTCCGGTATGCAAAGTTCGGTTAACTATACCGTCGGGATTGTTTGTAACATGTCCGCTTATCAAGATATTGTAATATATCAAGGCATGACTGCCGACATAACATTCGTTGAAAAGCAAGTTGAAGATGTTCTTGTAGTATCAAACAAATGTATAACTCTACATGACGGAAAACAATATGTTAGCATGTATGACAACGACGGCAACATTCAACTTGTCGAAGTTCAAACAGGTTTTTCCGACGGCTTTGATGTCGAGATAACCTATGGTCTTTCTGACGGGGATATTGTTTTAATAGAAAGCGCGGTGACATCTAATGCGGTTTAACTTCACGGTTAACCTTTACTATAAATTGCTAAGCATCAACAAAAACCAATGGAACATTAAATGGTTTATAGCGATGTGTAGTGTCGGCGAGACGACTAATTATTCGATGTTTCTACCTTTGTCGATATCTTTTATCAACCAAGAACAATCAAGCAAAATAAAGTTTATTAACAAAACGGGTTCCAATCTTTTGGAAAGCGCGGTGAACCACAATGCGGTTTAGTGAGATACTGCGTCTTGTTGCTATAAACATAAAGCAAAACAAGTTTAAGGTGTTTTTAACTTCTCTTGGGATTATAGTAGGTGCTGCTACTATAGTTTTGGTAATTGCTATCGGCGAAGGGGGACAACAAGACGTCGCCGAACAGTTTAAAACGCTTAACGCCGGAACTATAACTATTTCGTCGGGTGGCACAAACAGCATGATGCCGGGCGGCGGAATGTCTATGGGCGGCGGTGGACCTTCGAGCGGCGGCGGGCCTTCGGGAGGTGGATCTTCGGGACGCGGCGGTGGCTCTAGCGGATCCGCGATAGCTCTTCCATCCGAAAACACGTTGGCTTTAAGCGAGGAAAGCCTAGAGGACATTTTGTTTTTTGTCCCCGATATAACAACAGGGGCTATCTTTGCGACGGTCGAAAGCTCAGTTTTAAGCGCAGACCTTGAAGAAGCTTTAACGTTTGATATCGTCGGAACTACAAGCGAATATGCCTCAATATCAAATCTTTCCCCTATTATAGGATCTTTTATAACGGAAAATGATGAACAAAACGAAACACGCTGTGTAATTTTGGGATACAACACGGCCCTCGAAATCTTTGGTTCGGCACAATACGCATATGACAGCAAACTTGAAATAGACGGAAGAACATATGTCGTAAACGGAGTTTTGGCTCAAATGGGCACAGTTGTTTCGGGAGTTAACCCTGATGACAGCATTTTCATGCCGTATAGCACAGCGGATAAATATCTTCTCGAACGCAACACCTCTCCACAGATATCTGTGTTAGCAAGCGATGTAAGCGCCGTTTCGACAATTATCCAAAACATCGAACTTGTGTTAGCACAATCCAACCCAGACGGCACATACACCATAGAGGATGCTGGAGCTACGATGGACGCCGCCATGCAATCGGCAACCACCCTTTCGATTTTGCTTTTGGCAGTTGCTGTGATTGTTTTTATCGTTGGCGGAATTGGAATTATGAACGTGCTTTTCGTGTCAGTCAAAGAACGTACAAAAGAGATAGGCATTTTAAAATCTCTCGGCACAAAAAAACGCGATATTCTGTTATTGTTTCTGACCGAAGCCGCCATGATTGGCTTTTTGGGCGGTTCTGTCGGTGTGGCGTTGAGTTTCGCCATAATGCCACTTATGGAATACACCGACATGACGGTAGTAATGACCGTTCCATCGATTGTGCTTGCGTTTTTGTTCGCAATGATAACGGGCACAGTATTCGGGTTTTACCCCGCTTTTAAAGCCTCTAACCTTATACCTATAGAAGCGTTAAACAATGAATAAAATCTTTGTTTTAAAATAAAAATTAAATATAAAAACACTTTTAGGAGAAAACACAATGAAAAAAATATTAATCTTAATTTTATCAATTATTCTTGTAGGGGTTTTAACCTCCTGTTCAAGTGAATCTCAAACCTCACAACCGGCGGTCGAAACTGTTTCTCAAAACAGCACAGATTCCGAAAGACCCGAGGGCGGTAACCAAGCCGACGGCGACAGGCAACCGGAAGGACAACAAACTATCGGGCTTGTCACCGATATTGTCGGCAATGAACTAACAATAAACGTCGGCGAGATGGAAAACGGCATGTCGGGAAGCGGTGGTTCCGAGGGTGGCTTCCAAGGTGGAGAACGCCCCGAGGGAACGACAGAAGGTGATGGCGAACGTCCCGAAGAGATGACAGAAGGCGGCGGCGAACGTCCCGAAGGGATGACAGAAGGCGGCGGCGAACGTCCCGAAGGGATGACAGAAGGCGGCGGCGAACGTCCCGAAGGGATGACAGAAGGCGGCGGCGAACGTCCCGAAGGGATGACAGAAGGCGGCGGCGAACGTCCTGAAGGGATGACAGAAGGCGGCGGCGAACGCTCCGAAGGAATGACCGGCGGTGGCGGAATGAGCGGCGGCATGGGCAGCAACCAATCTTCAGTAGACTATTCAGAACAAGTAACTCTAACCGACGAAATCAAAAGCTACAGCATTCCCGTCACAACACCCGTAACCCAGTTCGGAACCGAGATGACGTTTTCACAGATAACGGAAGATATGTATATATCTATTAGAACAGATGACGACGACAACGTTTTATCGATAAACATTTTAGGTTAAACTTTTAAATATTTATACTAATCTCTGACTAAAAAAAAGATACAATAAAGCAAGTTTACAACTTTGACATACAGCTTTTAACGAAAGATTAGTATTATTTCAAACCACCACAATCCCACCATTGCTTTTTAAGAAAGTTGGTCGATATTTATGATTTCAATGCAAGGAATAGTTAAAAAATATTTAACTGGCGGTGAACAACTAACCGTTTTAAAATCTATAGATTTTTCTGTTAACGAGGGAGAATTTGTATCTATTCTCGGTCCTTCGGGAAGCGGAAAATCTACCCTAATGAACATAATTGGTTGCATGGATATATGCAACGAGGGGGTATATTTTCTTGACGGAGTACCTGTTCACAAAAAAAAGGGGGAGGCTTTGACCAAGATACGTAACGAAAAAATCGGGTTTATCTTTCAACGATATCAACTCATCCCAACATATAACGCGGAACAAAATATAATTATGCCATTGTTAGCGCGGGGAGTTCCACACAAAAAAGCAGTCAAGATGGCTATGCCCACCATAGAAATGTTAGGGCTTGAAGACCGTCTTAAACACCGCCCGTCCGAACTTTCGGGAGGCCAACAGCAACGCGTTGCAATTGCAAGGGCACTTGTCGGCGAACCGTCGATACTTCTAGCGGACGAACCGACAGGAGCGCTTGACCAAAAAACTGGGGATGAGGTTATGAAACTGTTCCAAAAACTCCATGCCGCAGGTCACACGATAGTCATGATTACCCACGACAGCAAGATTGCTGAACACGCCGAACGCGTTGTTAAAATAGTTGACGGAAACATAAGTCAAATAACACAGTTGACGTCGCTTAAAAAAGTTATATAATTAATCTATTAACCTGTCATGTGGTACAAACAGCCTATGTTGACAAACCAATACGATTAAACAATCAAAAAAGCGAGGTAACGAGATGAACAAAACAATCTATGTCGCGGACGACGAACAAAATATACGTGATATAATAACAGGTTTTCTTGCCAAAGAAGGATATACGACGTTTGCGTTTGCAACGGGCGACGAATTGTTGGCAGAGTTTCTTAAGAATCCGTGTGACCTTGTTATCTTGGACATAATGATGCCGGGCCGCGACGGCCTTACTATTTGCAACGCGATACGACAGATACACAACGTCCCGATTATCATAGTCTCTGCACGCGACAGCGAGCTTGACAGGGTCACCGGAATAACGATGGGTGGCGACGACTATCTTACTAAACCTTTTTCCCCAATGGAACTTGTCGCAAGAGTAAAGGCAATTTTTCGTCGAATAGAACTTGAACACATGTCGTCCTCCCCCTCTATTTTGGAGTTTGGAGATATTGTTCTTAACACCGACATGCGAACAGCATGTCAAAACGAAAATTCTATCGACCTCACCCCAACAGAATTTGACCTGCTTGCATATATGTTTAACAACTCATCTCGCGCAATTTCAAGAGAAGAGCTTCTTAAAAATGTCTGGAAATTTGATGGCGAACCGGACACAAGGGCAACCGACGATGTCTTAAAACGATTAAGAAAAAAACTTGTTTCAACCGCCGTTAGAATAACAACGGTTTGGGGTTTCGGATTTAAACTGGAGGGCGAAACACTTCATGAGCTCGATTAAACAAAAGATTACGAGGCCATATATTATACTAACTGTTATAATGCAAGTGATTATTATTGGTCTGTTTAATATAACTGTAACTTTCTATTCTTATGCACAAGCGGAAAATGAACTTTTAAAATCGGTTAGAAGGATTGAAAATAATATAAAATCCTCGGGCTATTTTTCCGAAGGAAATTTTGTGTTTAATGGCAATGACGGTAATGGCGGTAATGGCGGTAATGGTGGCAATGGCGGTAATGGTGTGGATGGCAAAAGCGACGGCAAACATCCACCCCTGTTCGACTTGATGGTTACAAATGATAACATCCATGTCATAATAGTCGACAGCGAAAACCAATACACCGTCACCGATATGCCCGGTAAAGACAAACTGCCCGAACAGGCGGCACAGCTGGCTATTCAAAACATAGAAACCGTGTCCCCCGGTGAGATTGTTTCGTTTTATCACGCTGGGCAATACTATAATGCCATGCAAATTGAGGATCAAAGCCTTTTAAACGGCGATAAAGTTATCTACGTTTCGGTCGGCTTTTTTGTAGAGGGATTTGTTGAAACTATCAATATTATATTAATTATTATTTCTCTTGTTGTTCTATTATTATTTATCTTTGTGTCAAACAGGCTTGCAAAAGGAATTGCAAACCCGATTCAAGACATAACAGGAATCGTTAAAAGTATGAAGTCGAACGAATTATTAAGCATAAACGAACAACAAGATAGCGATGAATTAAAACAACTTTCGCGCGAGATAAACGCAATGAGTAGCAGGATATACCACTATGATAAAGCTCAAAAATCGTTTTTACACAACGCTTCGCATGAACTGCGAACTCCGCTCATGAATATTGGCGGATACGCAGAAGGGATGGTTCAAGGAATTTTCACGAAAGAGATTGCATCTGACGTTATAATGACAGAAACTGCAAGATTAAAAGAACTTGTGGATAAGCTGTTGACGCTTGAAAAAATCGACAACTTTGATGTCACTCTTCCAACCGAACACATAGACATTGTGGAATTTTTAGAGGATATTGTAAAATCGCTTAATGGAGTTGCGTTAAAACAACAAAAAAAGATTAAAGTGAATTTTGAACAAACCAATTTGCTTTTAGATCTCTCGCCCGAATTATTAAGGCAAGCGGTTGTTAACATTCTGTCCAACGGATTAAGATACGCCAACAAAACCGTTTCGTTGGAACTCCGCAAAAATAAAAATGCTATTGAAATTTTAATAGAGGACGACGGCGACGGAATCTCCGACCAGGATTTTGAACATATCTTCGAGCGTTTTTACAAAGGAAAAGACGGAAAATATGGACTTGGACTTTCGATTGCAAAATCCGCTGTCGAGCAACTTGGTGGAACAATTGAAGTTAAAAACAGTGACAACGGCGCTTTGTTTTTGATTTCGCTTAAAATATAATATTTTTAAAGGGACTTAGTCAAAACTAAGTCCCTCGTTTTTTTATTTATAAAAATTTCTTATCAAACATTAAACGAAATACTATCAACATTTGTTTTGGGGTACAGTTCATCAAAATCTGATATTCCGCAAAAATTCGTGCCGGATTTTCTAACCGTTCCGGCGGCAACCGCTAGCGCATAACGTAACAGTTCGGCATTCGACACTTGTTTTTTAAGTCCCAAAAGAAGCCCCGATACCATCGAATCCCCCGCTCCTTGAAGGCTTTTAACCGTCACATCGACCGCTTCGCCTTCGAAAATTTCGTCCTTAGTGAAAAGAATTGCGCCGTCCTTTCCGAGCGACAGACAAAGATATTTAACACCGCTTGCAACAATTCTTTGACATTGTTCGATCATATCTTTTCGGTCTTTAATCTCCCTGCCGACTATCTCGGAAAGTTCCAAAAGGTTTGGTTTTATGATGGTCGGTTTTTTCTCGATACCAAGTCGCATAATCTCGCCGCGCGCGTCAAGAACGGTTACCGCTCCAAACTTGTTTCCAAGTTCCACAAGTCGCGCGTAGAAATTTTTTGGCATGTTTGGGGGCGCGCTTCCCGTTATTACAAACGCAAAACTTCCCTTAACTACACGTTCGCACAGTTCAAATATCTTTTCGAAATCTTCAAGCGGAGCTTCGTTTCCTTTTTCGTTAAACTCGGTCATCTCGCCAAAACTTTGTTCAAATATCTTAACGTTAGTTCTTGTTTCTCCGATTTGTTTAACCGAAACGAAACCGATGTTGTTTTGTTCCATCCTGTTTAGGTGAAGCGAAAAATTGTCGTATGAAAAGCCAACAACCTGTGTTTGTTCACCAAAGTTGCGCATGACAAGCGAAACGTTCAGACCTTTTCCCGAAGCGTCATTCGAGACACTTTTTGCGATGTTTGTGCCCCTGTGGCTTAGGTCTTCGGAAAAAACCATCGTTTTGTCAATACAAGGGTTTAAAAGTAACGTTGTAATCATATCTAATCAATCTCCACTAAACAGCATTTTATTTTATTGTCTATCTTTTCGATATAAACCGCGAACACTTCAGAAAATCCGCCGTAACACGCCGCTCCCGGATTACAAAGATAGATACCTTCTTCAAAGCTTATATGTGAAACATGTGTATGTCCGAAAAGAACTATGTCCGCGCCTTTTTTCCTTGCAAAAGATTTAAGACGTTCGAGGTTTCGTTTAACGCCATATCCGTTTCCGTGAAGCGCCAACAGCTTAACGCCATCAAGTTCGAAAAACCGAAGCAATGGTTGGTCGCTTGAAAAATCGTTGTTCCCCGTCACAAATATAAGGTTTGGATAGTCGTTTTTCACGTGACAATAGTCGGAATAGCCGTCACCTAAATGGATAATGACGTCTGCTGTTTTAAACTTTTCGCAAAACTTTTCAAGTATATTTTTGTTTCCGTGGGTATCCGATATAGCCGCTAGTTTCATATATTATTTCCCTATTACATATTAATTCAATCATCGTGTTATTGCTCGCTATCGCGCAGTTTTGACACCGCTGTGTATATTTCGTTTTTTGAAAAAGACGTTTCGCTTGCAATTTTTTTACAAGCAGTTGTCATGCTTTCTCCGGCGCTAACAAGTTCAAACGCTTTTTGAGCCGCGTCGTCTAGCGAAACTTCTCCGTCTAAAACGTCGCGTTTCTCGGCGCTGTCCAACACAAGCACAAACTCGCCCTTTGGTTCTTTTTCTTTATACATACTATTCAAATCAAAAAGATTAGTTCGGATAATCTCTTCATGGAGTTTTGTAAGCTCTCGTGCAACGGTAATCCGTCGCTCGCCGCCGAAAATCTCCAAAAGATCTTTAATGGTGGCTTTAAGCTTGTGTGGCGCTTCGTAAAAAACAATCGCCCTCGTCTCGTTTTTTATCTCGTCTAGACGCTCAGTTCGTCTTCTTTTGGAAACTGGAATAAACCCCTCGAACACAAACCGCCCAGCATTTAATCCGCAAGCGCTTATAGCTGTAACGGCGGCACACGGCCCCGAAAGCGGAACGACCGGGATCATCTCGTCAAGAGCCGCCGACACAAGTTTTTCCCCCGGGTCACTTATCGCGGGCGTTCCGGCGTCAGAACAAAGTGCACAACTCTCGCCGTTTTTAAGCCGTTCGACAATTTCAATCGTTTTGTATTCCTCGTTTTGGCTATAACAGCTTATAATTTGTTTTTTAATTCCAAGGTGGTTAAGCAGTTTAAGCGTTACCCTTGTGTCCTCTGCCGCGACAAAATCTACCTCTTTGAGCGTGTTTTCAACACGCTTTGAGATATCGTTTAAGTTTCCTATCGGTGTTGGCGTGATGTAAAGCGTTCCGCCTTTTACAAAAATCGTTTGTTTATTGTTCGTCATCTTTTTCTTTGTTTATTCTACCTTCAATAATATTTATAACAGTTTCTTCGCTGTTCATAAACATCTCTTCCGTTGTTCTTTCGGCTTGCTTTAGTTTTTCGGTAATCTCGACAAGCGCTCCGGTCGTTGCTTCAAGCGCATCGATAGCCGTTACCATTCTTCCCGCAAGATAGTAGTACATAGCTTTATAATCTGCCATTATTTCCTCCGAAATATTTTATAATTATAGTATTCAAATTTTTATTGTAAATTAAAAAATAATATTTTTTCTTTTACATTGTACATTATAGGGCGGTTATTATCAAGTTTTGATTTGTTTCCGTTTTGAAAACATACTGTGTTAAGGGTTGACAAATCAGGTCTACACATGGTAGACTTGACAAAATTCAGTCTACACAATGTAGACATAGCGTAAACAAAACGATTTATGGAGGGTAGATTATGGCGGAATATCGTTTGGGGGAAATTGAAATGAGGTTTGCAGAAATTATCTGGCAAAGCGAGCCTATTTTGTCGGGCGAACTTGTTAAGCTTTCAGAGCAACAACTTAACTGGAAAAAATCAACCACATACACTGTGCTTAAACGGCTTTGTGAGCGAAGACTTTTTAAAAACGAAAGCGGAACGGTAATCTCGATTGTTTCAAAACAAGAGTTTATGTCACACCAAAGCGAACGGTTTGTTGACGACACGTTTTCCGGGTCGCTTCCACAGTTTCTTGCCGCTTTTTCACGGGGGAAAAAGCTTTCCAAAAACGAAATCGATGAGATACAAAACCTCATCGACAGCTTTAAGGAGGGTGAAAAATGATATTTGAAACTTTGTTTTTGACTTTTTTCAATATGAGCATAACCGCAAGTTTTGTTGTTGCTGTTGTGTTGGTGTTGCGCTTGTTGCTCTTAAAGGCACCGAAAATTTTTTCGTATATGCTGTGGGCAGTGGTCCTTTTTCGCCTGCTTTGTCCGATAAGTTTTGAAAGCGTTTTAAGCATTTTGCCGATTAATCCGGAACCCGTGCCACCCGAAATTTTGTATCAAACGGTTCCCGAAATCACAAGCGGACTTGAAGCAATTGACGTAACGATAAGCCCGGTTTTGCCCGCCCCCGAAGTTGGGGCTTCGGTTAATCCGCTTCAGATAATAACGTTTGTTTTGGCTGTTGTTTGGATTGTCGGAGTTTTTGTTATAGCGATTGTTGGTTTAATAGGCTATTTAAAACTTCGCAAAAATCTTGTGGGCGCGTTACATCTTAAAGACAATATCTATCTTGCCGACGACATTCTGTCACCGTTTGTGCTTGGGTTTTTTCGTCCAAAAATTTTTCTTCCGTCTGCGCTACTTGAAAGCGAAAGAGAATATATAATCTCCCACGAAAAACACCACATTAAACGTTTCGACCACATAACAAGGGCACTGGCTTTTGTTTCCCTTGCGCTTCATTGGTATAACCCCTTTGTTTGGCTTGCGTTTCACCTTTCCGCAAAGGACATGGAAATGTCGTGCGACGAAGCGGTTATAAAATCATTGGACAAACAACTTCGAGCAAACTATTCCGAATCGCTTTTGCGATTTTCAACGGGAAAACGGCTCAAAGTTATAACACCACTTGCGTTTTCCGAAAGCGACACAAAAAGTAGGGTTAAAAATATCGTGAGATATAAAAAGCCTATTTTATTAATAACTGCGGTTGCGCTTGTGGCTGTTGTATTAATGGGGTTATCGCTTAGTTCTAACCCTATAATCACGATTAAACTAGTCGATGCCGAAACGGTACATCTTACGGAAGAATTTCTATCCGATATAACAGCGTCGGCGGTTAATTTTAACGGAAACGAGACAGATTTAAATTCTTCGCAGACGGAAAAATTGTTGGACCTTATAGGACAAATTGAGGTTGAAAAAACCGAAAAATCAAGAGATTTAAGCGAGAACCGAGATAAAGAGAACGTATTAACGCTTTACTTTGGCGACAACTCAAAATACGACCTTAACTTTAACGGTGATTTTTCCGAAGTTTTTCTCGACAACTTTGTTAGACCGAGCTATAGCTATTACGTTAAAACCGAAACTATCGAGATAACAAACACTTTAAACAGTATTCTTTTGGGGTTTAATATCGAAACAGCTTGGAACAACAGAACAAAATATATAGGCGACAACTCGGCAGTAGTAAACATAGTTTCGGCGTTCGACTATGGCGACAGAGTTGTTTACGACGGGGTTTCGCTGGCCACGGCGGAGCAACCCTATGGCCTAACCGTTAACCTTTTGGCTACCGAAGACATCGTTGGAACGTATGATGTCGGGGGCGCTTTGATTGGAATAACAAACTACGACCTTTCGGACACCGAGAAAAAAGCCGACGTTATGTTTTCACTTATCGAAAATGCCGACAGTATTTCGTTTAATCTGACCGACGACAGAGGTTCGAGCAGTTCAAAAACGTTCTACCGAAACGAAAGCAACGTTTTCTTTGAAGATGAGGAACAAAAAGCGAATTTCTATGATTTTGTATATGACGTTTATTCTGTTCCGAATTTAATGAATGAATTTTCGGGAAATTTAGGGGTATCGACCTTTAAAGGGGCGGAGCTTTATATATGGAAAGACCAAGACGGCGAAACATTTTTCACCCTTTTAAGCGGAACAAACGCCCTTAAAACTTTAGAACAGATATATGACAAGTCTATTGCTACAAACGATATCGACGATGTAGTCGAGGTTATGAAACAGTTCGAGGACGGCACAGTTATCTTTATCAACCAAGTAAACGAACAAGACTTTACAATAGACGAGATTTCAGAGCTTAACGACTATATAACAAAAGAAATAGACGACGAGGTTCATGGGTTTAGCATATCAATAGGGCAATATCAACCCGTCGTAACGGGAGACGAAACGACGGCAGAGGTTGAACCGCCACAAAGCGATCTAATCCCTATGGTTATGATAGACGGCATATTATATTTTGACACGGGTGAGCTTTTGGGAGACGCAAATTTTGAACTCAACTTTGGTCTCGACAGTAGTTTTGACGGATTTATAACGTCAAGTGTACCGCAAAGCGAAAGTCCAACGCAGGACGACCAATCCAATTTTGGCGTTGATATAGGATATAAAATAACAGCCGACGGCTTTGCCGCTCTTTATCTAAACCAAGATTGGTATCGGTTTGCGCCACAAACGGGCGAGGTAGTGCACAGCTATTCAACAGTTGTAGAGCCGGTGGTTTCATACGAGGATATAGACGAACTTGCCGAGCAAGCAGAAATTATTGTAATAGGAACGGCAAGCGAGATATCCCCTATGGTTCATGAAGGGGGAATTGTTCCTGTAGTTACGTTTACCGAAAAAGAGGTTTTAAAGGGCAATTTTTCTCAACCGCTTTTGGTTCAAATACATGGCGCTTATATCAACGCCAACGAGTTTTATAAAGCACAAAATGAACATCTGTTGTCGATGGAACAAGTCCGTTTTGAATTAAATACGACGGAATACAAGCCGACGGATCTTGTCGAACATGTGGTGCTGGGGCTTCAATCGGTACGCCTCGGCGAGGAGTTGGTTTTGTTTTTAAACTACGACGAAGTTTCGGGATATCATTACGTTACGGGAACGGAGTTTTCGGGACTTTTCAGATACTATGAAAACATCGATACAATGCTTAGGACGACGGATAACCAAAAATCAATCGAGATTTCGGTTGACGAATTAAGGGAAATATTGGGTAGTTAATAATTAATAGTTGTTGTGCGGCTTACGCCGAGATTTAAATGACAAGGATTTTATAGATTTTTTTTGATTATAATGCGGTGGTCGTAGGGGAGGATATTATCCTCCCGTCGATATATTTTTGTCATTCAAATAACGGCGTAAATACCGTCAATTCGCCCCGACGGGCGAACCATAATTACGAATTACACATTACGAATTACTAATTAATATAGGACGGTTTTAGCTATGAAAAAGTTTTATTTGCTCTCTATTATTTTATTAATAACCTCGCTTTTCCTCGTCGGTTGCTTTACCGAACCTGTCGACACACAAACGACCCCCGAACAGCAAACGGAAAGCACTGTCGGCGATGTTTCGACCCCGAAATACCCTATGACGTATAACGAGGGGCCTAGACTTTCCGAGCCGTATGTCGAGCCAACGCTTCCGCCGGAACTTATGGAACCGGGCATACACAAAGACGACCCACGGTTAGACGAATTCTATAATAATATTCCACAGGACAGGACAAGCGTTTTCGACAACGAATTTTTGAATTCTCTTTCGCCCCTTGTCGAACCGTCGATTGTGATAAAAGGGGAAACATATTATCTTGTCGCACAGTTCGAGGACAGCGAAGCGGCTTATCAAAACATGACTGAACTATACCCCGGCGTTGTTGATGAATTTATGGAGGGGAAAGAGCTTAACATGCTTTTTTCTGACGAGCTTTCTGAATTCCCCCGCCCCGAAAACATCTCGGTTATAACAAACTATAACGACATAAAAGCCTACGAGGTGACGAGCGTAAACGGAACGATTATGGATAGCAGTTCTCCGGCACTTTTTGACTTTTCGCAATTTATGAATCTTTATATTAACGACCAAAAAAACAAAATCTTGGCCTCTGAGGTTGAAAAAGCCGACCCCGATAATTTAGAAGGAGAAGAGTTCGCCGCTTTTATAGAGAGTTTTAAATCAAAACTTCCGAGAGACGGAATGAGTACCGAGCAATATTTTGACAGTCTTGAGTAAAACTCTACCCCTCTATGCCAAGGTTTTGGCGCATTAAAACCCTTGCTTGTTCGATAAGGATTTTACCTTTTTTATGATATTCTTTTGCTTCTTTTTTTGTCTTTGGGGATATCATGCAAAAAAGTTTCGATGCAATTTTTCGGATATCATCATTAAAATACAGATCTATCTTGCTTTCAACCGTCTCCTTTAATGTGAAAATCTCTTCACTCATCTTCAGTATCTCTTCGGGTTTGCCATATTGATATAAAAGGTTGAACGTGTCTATTTTTTTATTAAGTATTAAAAATTCAAGGTATGCTTCGTGGTTTTTTTCGCGTATATACATCTTGTTTCGGTGTTTGTTGTTTTGCTTGTTTGAAAAATAGTTTGGTATAAACCCTATTAAAGTTCCTATTATAACCATAGCAATAGGGCTTTCAAATACAAAAAAAAGTTTTTCCAACGCTGTTCTCCTTTTGAAAGTCAAAATTGAAGCTTTCTGTTTAAAGCACTATATACTATGTGTATTTTAAGAACATGTGAGAGTTTGATGTCAAGATTAAAAAACCCGAAGCGTTTTTTACCGTTGTTAATCGTTTGAAACGATTTT
>CAYJFO010000033.1:0-16537 GCA_964369645.1 uncultured Oscillospiraceae bacterium
GCTCGTCGGCTTCGTCGTGGTCATGCTCGTCGGCTTCGTCGTGGTCATGGTCGTGGTCATGATCGTGGTCATGATCGTGAGCGTGGTCATGGTCATCTTCCTGCATTCCATCGACAAGCTCTTCTGCCTTTAACTCATCACCAAGTTCACCCATCAAATTAATCGTTACCATCTCTTGATTTATTGCTTGATCCAAAACTTCTTTCACCCAAAAATCCGATTCACCACCGTTATAAACAAACATATCGGCGGTTACTATGTCGGCGATATCCTGGGTAGAAGGTTGAAAGCTGTGTAGGTCAACGCCGTTGTCTACAAGCAAAGAAAGTTCGATAGTTTCGGAATTCTCCCCTATTATCTCGTTTAACCAATCATAGATTGGAAATGTCGTCGCAATAACCTTTAGTTTTTGCGTCTCTTCGTTGTTAATTGTCTGATCTGTTGTTGTTTGTTCCAACGGTTGTCCACAAGCAGTAAGCATCATAGATAACACCACAACAACAATCAATAGTAAATTTAAAACCCCTTTTTTCATAAAAATACCCATTCCCTCAAATTTATAGTTTGTTTTAAATCTGAATTTGCGAACAATTGTCGCATAATCCATATATTACTGCCTTTTGTTTATTGACTGTAAAGTTAAAATTCTCAACCGCCAACCCCGAAATCATCTCGGAAACATGTTTGCTCAAATGATGTGTTGTATTACATTTCTCACATATAAGATGTATAACTCCACAACAACTTTCATGATCGACATAACGATAAAGCTTTTCGCTTGTGTTTTCGCTTGCAACACGGAACAAAAGCCCCTCTTTTTCCATCGAAGCTATGTTTCGATAGATTGCACTCTTGCTTATAACGTCGCTGCCTAAAACAGTTTCAAGCTGTTTGGCGGAAAACGTTTCGTGTATATTTTGTTTAAAAAAAGAAACCAAAACCTTTCTTTGGTCGGTCGAATATCCATTCATTCTCTAATTCTCCAGTAAAACAAAATGAATTTGCGAATTATTCGCAAATTCATTTTAAATCATAAAACGCTTTTTGTCAAGCAAACAGTTAATAAGGGTGTGGATAAAGACGTTGATTAACTTTTTAGATATCTCCCCCGCCTTTGGCGGGGGAGATATCTAAATCAACTCTTTTTTTCCACTCCCGTTAATAATTAAATCATCAAAACAGTTGTTTTAACAAAACAATGTTGATTTTTATATTATTTTATATCGAGTGTTATTTTTTGCTTTTTTCCAAAACCGATTTGAATTTTTTCGCAACCTCTTTAAATCTCTCGTCTTGTTTTATAAATTCAAGTTCATTCTCGGGGTCATTTTCTATCATATCAGATATCACAAACGCAATAAGATCTGTCGTACCTTCCTTTTTTGTTTTGATGTGTCTATATAAAAACTTTTCCGAAAAATCAATCGTTTTTGACATGCTTTCAAATATATTTTGCAAACAGTCAATTGCCCCGTTTTTATCTTTAATTTTAATGTAGTGATTTAAAAACAAATAATCCACATTAAAACCCAATAGTTCAAGAGGTTCAGTTAAACTTTTTGAAATTTCGATATATTTTAACGAGTTATCGGTATCATTGTTTCTTATTGAAATATCGCTTAAAATCCCAAGCATAGACTGAAGATCGGTAGCAAATTGAAAAATCTTTGCTTCATAGTGTTCAAAAGCTTTTTCATACTCCCCTTTTGCTATCAACAGCGAACCTTTAAGATAGGTTTTATTCATTCCGATATCGGGCAAACTTTCGATATACTCGTCCGCTTGTTCAAAATCTTTTTTCTCGATACATTTCCCAACAAGCATGGTTACCGCTTGGTGTTTAATGTCGGGGTCGCTACTTTTTGCACACCTTTTGAATATGTCGTCAATCTTTTCTTGATATTGCTTTTTGTCCGCCAAATTTAATGTCATAATTCTCATATTTAAAACCGGCGCAATATTAAGAGCAAGCTTTTCACAGTTTGGATATTCCCGTATCTTCTCAAAACTTTCGTTAAAAACCACATCAAAATCATCGGTGTAAATTCTTGTGGCAACACTGTTAACAAAATCGTATATCTCTTTGTCGCTCAAGTTGTCGTTAAACGAAAGTAATGTGTTTAAATCGACATCCAAAAGCCTTGCAAGAGGTGGCAACAACGTTATGTCTGGATATGAAACGCCGCTCTCCCATTTGTTAACCGCGGGTGTCGAAACGCCGAGTTTTTCCGCTATTTGCTCCTGTGTTAGTTTAAGCTCAAGTCTTTTGGTTCTTATTACTTCGTTTATTTTCATTATATTTTACCCTTTAATTAATTTCAAAAACTTTTGTTACTGGTATTATACATCGTATTTATACACTTTACTATTGATTGCTTTTCAAATTTAACCGTATATTTATTAACCACCGGTTAATAAATAATACATCAATATTATAGATAGCTGTTATTAGATGTAAAATAAATCTAAATTGTAAATTTGCAAAAAGAAAATTCACAAAAAAGTATTTCTCTAAAAAATTCAAAAGCTTTTCCGCAAACTATAAGCGAAAAAGCTTTTGAATGTTGTATTATTTTTTAACTTAATTTTTCTTTAAGCCTTAAAACATTTTTATGTATCTCTTGAATGATAATTTTAAACTCGTCGTCGCTCTTTCCGCTTGGGTCGTCAAGCCCCCAATTTTCGGCATATTGTGACGGAACGTGCGGGCAGCTAACATTGCAACCCATAAAAATAACAACGTCGGGAGTTGGAATATCGTCCACAGTTTTGTTGAACTGCGTCTGTTCCATATCAACATCATAGATTTCTTTGATAAGTCGAACGGCATCTTGATTAATTTGGTTCTTAATAATCGTCCCCGCGGAAAAACTATCAAACACATCGCTTGCAAGCAGTTTTCCAAGCGCTTCTGCCATCTGGCTTCGACATGAATTGTGATTACAAACAAATGCAACTTTCGGCTTTCCGTCGCATTTGATCTCGGGTTTGAAGCTATCGAAATCGTAATCTATATCGGTTGTTCCGTCGTCTCCGAAATAGCTTATTGCGCCGACAGGACATGCCCTTTCACAGCCATGACAACCGTGTACACATCCGTTGCCATATACTACTTTAGGTTTTCCGCTCTCATCGTCCGGTTTGTATACTCCGTGTTTACACATGTCGTTACACACCATGCATCCGATACATTTATCAGGATCAATTTCAGGATACCAACCTTTACTCATCTATCATGTCTCCTTTATTTTTAAATAAATGTTTTGTGTTGTTAGCAAACTTCACAAGCATAAGCATAACGGGAACTTCAACCAATACACCAACTATCGTCGCAAGGGCAACCGGACTTTCTGCTCCAAAAAGCGAGATAGCAACCGCAACCGACAGCTCAAAAAAGTTGGATGCACCAATCATTCCGGCAGGCGCCGCAATGCAATGTGGCAAATTCAAGCCTTTTGAAGCAAAATATGCAATTGCAAAGATTAAAATCGTTTGAATTATAAGTGGTATCGCAATTAACACTATGTGTAACGGGTTTTCAAGTATAACATCGCCTTGAACCGAGAAAATAATAACGAGGGTCAAAAGCAATCCGCCCGTTGTAACGTTTGAAAATTTCGGAATAAACTTTTTTTCAAAATACTCCAAACCTTTTTTCCTTGTCATGACGGTTCTGGTTATAACTCCTCCGGCAAGAGGAATTACTACAAACAAAACCACCGACAGGATAAGCGTATCCCACGGAACAGAAACTCCACCAACGCCGAGCAAAAACGCAACAATTGGGGTGAACGCTATTAGTATAATAAGGTCGTTTGTCGCTACTTGAACAACGGTGTATGCCGGGTCACCCTTTGTAAGATGACTCCACACAAACACCATTGCGGTACACGGAGCCGCGCCAAGAAGCACAGCGCCGGCTAGGTAGTCGGTGGCTAACTCGGGGGTTATAAATCCTTTGAAAATAACAAAGAAAAACAACCACGCAATCCCAAACATCGTAAACGGTTTTATAAGCCAGTTTGTAACCCACGTAACAAACAACCCTTTAGGATTTTTCCCAACATTTTTAACGCTTTGAAAGTCAACCTTCAACATCATGGGGTATATCATAAGCCAGATTAAAATTGCAATTGGAATAGACACATTGGCAAATTCAAGGCTGCTTAAAAAATTTGGAATAGCCGGAATAAATTTTCCGATTAACACGCCAACCACCATACATAGAACTACCCAAACGGTTAGGTATCTTTCAAAAAAACTTATACCTGAAGCTTTGCTTTTTTCCATTTAGCCTATCCTCTGACTTTCTGTAATATCTTAACCACTTCATCGGTTTTTAAAACTTTTCCGTACGACACGACTTTTCCGTCCACCACAAGGGCCGGAGTTGTCATAACACCATAACTTGCGATGTCTGCGAAATCGGTCACGTGGTCTATCTCTGTGTCCATCGAAAGGCTTTCAAGCGCCTCTTTTGTTGCCTGTTCAAGTTGATTGCACTTTTTGCAACCCGAACCCAAAACCTTTACCGATGCGCCGGTCGATTGTTTTGCTTGTGCTTCTTTTGCGCTGTTTTCATCGATTTCACCACAACAACCTTTGCTTTGTTGTATTTCTTGTTTTTTTGCTTCTATTTCGGACACAGGGCACATTCCACCACAGTCACAAAGTGCCATCTCCTCTTGTTGAGCCGGCGGGGTGGGCTCACACGCTCCGCCACAACCGCAAGAAGTTGTTTCTTTCTTTTTTCCAAAACCAAAAATAGCCATAATTAAATTCTCCTTAAAACTATTACTTATTTATTTTACAATTTATTTTTCTATTTTTTATGAACAATTGTATAATGCTTTTTTAAAACGCAAGATAAAACATATAAAACCCGATTAGTGCAATTAGAGCACCCATTATTATTTTTAAAACACTGCTTGCCCTGCCATAGCTTTCGCTTTGTGAAAGTTTTTGAACAAAACCTATCGACGTTCCACACACCACCGCAAGTATTCCGTGGCCAATAGAATATAGCAAAAGAAGGACTATTCCCCAGGCGAAACTCCCCTGCCCTGCTACAACCGCGAGCAAAGCTATAAGCACAGGTGTTGAGCACGGCGAAGAAAAAACGCCACCCAAAATTCCGGCTATCAACGCACCAACAAAACCCTTTTTTGTGTTTTTCGACACGAGATAGCTCGACGGTATAATCTCATATATCCCCCACGTTTGAAGTGCCATCAAAAGCATTAAAGCACCAAGGACAAAATACCACCAAGTAGCGGCATTTCCAATTAACGTTCCGGCAACGGTAGCAACAACACCCAGAATCGTAAATGTAATAGCCGAGCCAAAAGCAAATGTTAGCGAGAGCAAAAACGCCCTTTTGGTGTTTCGTTCCCCCGTCCCCCCAACGTAACCCACTATAAGCGGAACACTTGATAATGCACACGGTGTAAACGAAGTTAAAATTCCGGCAACCAACGCCAAAATAGGGGCTATGAAACTACTCTCGGTTATAACAGCCGATATGTTTTGCAACATTGCATCCATCTAAACTTCTACCCCCATGTCCTCTAAGATGAGATGCATCTGCTCGATTGTCAACCCGCCTTGATGAGTTGTGAAAAGATGTTCCTCTGTTTCTCTGTGCGCATACATACTAAACGCAATTTGCCCTGCTACCGCATCACTTGGAACATACGGTGTTCCGTCGGCATTGTAGATAACCTGTGTTGGGATAACCTGAACAGGGAAACCTGTCGCCGCCTCGGGGCTTTTCCAAACATCGACAAACTTGATTATAGCCTTTTCCATCATCTCTTGATTAACCGACACTAGAACCGGCGCCATCTCGACACATGGGACACATTCGTCTGCACCGAAATCGATAATCATCGGAAGACCATACGATTTAAGGTTGTCGAGGTCTATACTTGTTGCGTTTAAAGCAAAGTCGGCGCTAGCTCCCTTTGTGACTGCGCTCGTAGTCGCTTGGTCTATTTCGTCCGGCCTTGACTGATAAATAAATATACCTATAACTATCAAAACCATTATAACAGGAACAACTATCTTAAATATCTTTTTATCTTTCATTTAACTACACCCACAGCCACATCCGCTGCCCTTCTCATTATTTTTGTTTTTCGCAACCCAATCAGTGTCTTCTCCAAGATATGTTATCGCCCCTGTCGGGCACACATTTCCGCAGCCGTGACAATGATCAATACAGTTTATCGGAGTTTGAACTATTGGCGACGGAGCTTTAGACGAATCGTACACACCATTTTTGCATTTTTCAATGCATTCTCCACATTCTTCGCAAATTACATAGTCAATTACGGGGTACCATGTTTTAGCCATATCAATCTCCTTTTAAATTAAATACTGTTGAAACGCATTAAAGAAATATCCAACCAAAATTATACCTGAAGCAACAATTGCGATAAACGCTGTCAAAAGTTTCGGTTTAACTGCTTTTTTAAGCATTATAAGCGATGGAAGACTTAACGCTGTGACCGCCATCATAAATGCTAGAATTGTTCCAAGCTGTGCGCCCTTTGCAAGAAGCGCTTCCGCTATTGGAATTGTGCCGAAGATGTCTGCGTACATCGGAACACCAACAAGTGTCGCAAGAATAACTCCAAATGGGTTGTCGCTACCAAGTACGGTTTCTATAATGTTTTGAGGTATCCAGTTGTGGATAACCGCGCCTATACCAACGCCGACAAGGATGTACGGAAAGACTTTTTTAAAGGTCGAAATAACCTGTTCTTTGGAAAAAATAACACGTTCTTTAACTGTAAGTTCGGGCGACTCAATGTCGACAGTTCCTGCGTTAAGAATGAAGTCTTCGACGTATTTTTCCATTCCGAGTTTGTCGAGAAGCGTTCCTCCAACAACAGCAACGATAAGCCCCACTATAACATATACAACCGCAACCTTCGCCCCAAATATGCTCATCAAAAGCACAAGGCTTCCAAGGTCAACCATCGGTGAGCTTATAAGAAAACTAAACGTAACCCCAACCGGAAGACCGGCGCTTGTGAATCCCATAAAAAGCGGGATAGACGAACAAGAACAAAACGGAGTAACCGTTCCGAGAAGTGCGGAAACTATGTTTGCCCATATACCTTTAAATCTTCCAAGGATTTTTTTACTTCTTTCGGGGGGGAAAAAACTTTGGATATATGAAATAACAAAGATAAGGGTACAAAGAAGCACGGTAATTTTAATTACATCGTAAATAAAAAACTGAACACTTGCGCCCACAGGAGATGTTATGTCAAGACCGAGTTCGCTCAATATGTTTCCGACCCCATCGTTTAGCCATTTCATTCCTAAAATCTGAGTTTGAAGAACGTCCCATGCTGTTTTTAGTATATCCATAATATGTTTCGACCTTTCTTAAATCAATAATTTTTGATATGTGTTTCAAAATAGAAACCGTCGTTGACGGTTAAATAAAATTGGCTTAATGTTTTTGTTTAGATCGCTTGCCTTGAACAACTGCACTCATCGCTATTTTGTTGTGTCACAGTAAGGCCTTTTAAAATCTCAACAACCTGTTCGCTTCCCTCTTTGCTTATCATATAGTGTGTCCATTTCCCGACATACCAACTATCAATTATTCCGCTTGCACAAAGAATTTTCATATGATACGAAAGCTTTGATTGGGCAAGCCCTAATTCATCTGAAATATGACATGCGCATTTTTCGCCCGTTTGAAGAAGTTTAACTATCTCAACCCTTGTTTCGTCACACAAAGCTTTAAATATCAGTGCTATTTGCTTGTTATCCATATCTCTTTCCTTTTCGATTTTTTCAAATCAACTTTTTTTGAACTATTTGTAGTATAAACCTTTTGCTTTCCGATGTCAATGCTTAAATCAAAAAAAGTTGATTTAAAGTTTGTGTTGATATTATATGCAGTTTCAATAAAAAAATCACAACGTAAAAAAACAACCCTCACATAAAGTAAAGGTTGTTTAAAAATATTTTTTTATAAGTTTACACTAAAAGTTATATTCCTGTTGTTCGTCATATTCAGTCTGTTCTGTTTCTTGTTCAGAGCTTCCAAAATCATGCTCGTAGTCTTTAGTTAAAAGAACAAACTTATTAACTAACGTTTTAAGCAAAGTCGCTTGGCTACTTAATTCTTCTGAAGAAGCCGCGGTTTGTTCCGAAGTTGCCGCGCTGTCATTCACGATGTTCGCAATTTCCGATACTTCGTCGGTAACCTCTTGAACAGAATTTTGCTGTTGTTCCGAATCAATCGCGATCTTTTCGACAAGTTCGGTAATCGAATTCGCCGCTTTTATAACTTCGTCTATAACTTTTGCGGTTTCATAGACTATGTCTGTTCCCTCTTTGATTGTTGCGATAGTTTCGTCGATTAGTTGAGTTGTATCGGTTGCCGATTCTGCACTCTTGATAGCAAGGTTTCGAACCTCTTCCGCAACAACGGAAAATCCTTTTCCGGCGCTTCCCGCCCTTGCTGCCTCAACAGCGGCGTTAAGCGAAAGAATGTTAGTTTGGAACGAAATGTCATCGATAGCTTTGATTATGTTGCTTATCTTGTCCGATTTTTCTTTAATTTTCTCCATCGAAGAGATCATTTTTTCCATCTGTTTGCTACTTTCGGTAGCTTTTTCATTACTCTTTTCCGACTCGTCTCGCGCAATTGCGGCATTCTTCGCGTTGATAACAGCACCTTCCGAAACGTCTTTTAAAGCTACTAGAAGTTGTTCAATGCTTCCAGATTGTCTAATGGTTCCTTGCGCCAACGATTGAGAAGCCATTGAAATTTGATCCGAACCAATTGAAACTTGTGCCGAAGCGTTATCTATTTCTAAAAGAGTTTCGGAAAGTTGTTCCGATATCTTATCCATGTTTACGTTCAAAGAACCAAAATCTCCGATGTACATACTAGCGTCGGTCGATTGGACGGTAAAATCTCCCGTCGCAATTCCCGAAAGTCTAAGATCGATATCGTCAATCATTCCTTTAATCATCGAGCAAAGCAGCGCCATATTTTGTGCCAAACTTCCAAGCTCATCTTTAGATTTATACGTTATATCGGTTTCAAGCTGTCCTGTGATAATCTGTTTTGCGGCTTTTTCAACCTGTGTAACAGGCTTCATAATCATGCTTATTATATACAAGGCAGCCACAAGCGCAAGCACAACAGAACCAGCCATTATGGCAACCATAATAATCAATGCGTTAGAGTAAACTCTGCCGCCTTCTGTGTTTGCGGCATCTGCGCCGTTTTTATTAAATTGAACCAACTCTGTAAAAGTTGCCGAGGCTTCGTCAAACAATATTTGCGACTCGTTATTCAAAATTTCCATGGCAAGCTCTGTTTCATTTTGGCTGCTAAATTCAATCATTTGTTCATGGACTACAAGATATTCTTCCCATTTTGTTTTTGCTTTATTAAGCACCGCTTCGTCTTCTTCGCTTACAACATAGTTAGCTTCGTAATCAGCAAATATATCTTGTATCTCTTTGTTTTCCTCTGCTAAATCCGCCTCGAACAACTCCATGTCATCCGCGCTTTGTGAAATAACATGTGCATATTCCGCAATTCTGAAATCAGAAGACGCTGTGTTTATTTCTTCTGCAAAAATAACACATGGCAACCAGTTGCCCGAAACTTGCATCATTCCATTGTTTAATCTTGACAAAAGCACGAGCGAATAACAACCCATAAAAATCATCATCGTTAACACAAATGCCAACAACGCAAAAAGTTTGTATCTAATTTTCAGGTTTTTCATGTTTTTTCTCCTACGCAAAAAAGCAATAAATTTAATATTAAAATTGAAATTTCATATAAATATAAATTTCTATTAATTCCAGAACAAATCGTATCATATTATTCTATAAAAATCAACAAATTATTTATTAAATTATTTATGCTTGTTTTAGTTAAGGGATGTAATGAAATTATTGTAATACATAGAATTTATAAGGACATGGATTGTCTTCGTCCGAAACGGTAGTACTATTACTGCTTTCTCATATCAATACAATAGTTACAACTTAGTTTAATTATCCGTTTATCAAAGCCCTTGATGTTTTCTTAAAACATTTCTTTTTTAAAGATAGTTTTTACCAAAAACCATAGGTTTATTAAACAAATCCTAAACTTCGCTTAAAACACAACAAAACAAAAACACCTATCATCTGAATAAATATTCAAACAAATTTGTTATAAGTTGTGATATAATAACTTTGAAATAAAAATTAAACGTTTTTCAATATTATATACAATTTTAAAGGAAAAGCATAAATGATGGACATTGTTGTGTGTGTAAAACAGGTTCCCGGAACTACACAGGTTAAAATAGACGAGGAAACGGGGGTTCTATTGCGAGACGGAGTGTCTGCAAAGATGAACCCTTATGATCTGTATGCGGTTGAAACAGCTATGCAGATTAAACAAAAAAACGGAGCAAACATAAATGTTATAACGATGGGTCCACCACAAGCGAAAAGCGTTTTGAAAGAAGCATTTATGATGGGCGCAGACAACGCGGCTTTGCTGTCGGACAGAAGTTTTGCCGGATCAGATGTTTTAGCAACTGCATATACTCTTTCACAAGGCATAGCAAAAATGTGTGTCCCAGATTTGATAGTTTGCGGAAAGATGACAACAGACGGAGACACGGCGCAAGTCGGCCCACAAATAGCAGAATTTTTAGATATACCACATCTAACCAATGTTTCAAAAATCCTCGAGATTAACGACCAAGACATGGTTGCGGTTGTCGATATGCCAACAACGGTACAAACGGTCAAAATATCTTTCCCCTGCCTTATAACGGTTGAAAAAGATATATATCAACCTCGTTTGCCGTCGTTTAAACTTAAACTGGAAACAGAAAACCGCACAATTGAACATTTATCGCTAGTCGACTTACAAGACAAAGACGAAAAACATTATGGTTTAAGCGGTTCTCCCACAAAGGTTAAACGGATCTTTTCACCACCGGAAAATTCTTCACACGAAGTTTGGGATCAAGACGGAAAAACTGTCGGAGACAAACTTTACAAAAAACTTTGTGAACTTAAAATTGTATAACCCCCTACAATTAAAATGCATATTTTAAACCACCAGACCGTTGAGTCAAATGTGATATAATCTCGTAAAAATTGAACGGAGTCCTGTTATGGCAAAAATTGAAGTAAATCAAAAAAACATAAATAATATTGAACAGATTTTAGCGTTATGTCCTTTTAACGCAATCGAATGTATAAACGACGAAATCATTATTAATGCCGGCTGTAAAATGTGCAAACTTTGTGTTAAACGCGAACCACAAGTATTTGCATACATCGACAAAACAAACAACTTAATTGACAAAGACAACTATAAAGATATCGCTGTTTTTATTGAACAAACAACAAAAAAGATACACCCTGTGTCTTTTGAACTTTTAGGTAAAGCGAGGTCTATGGCAAAAAAAATAGGCCATGATGTTAAAGCAGTTATCATAGGCAGTAATGTCGAAAATCTTGCGACTTTAATTAAGCCGTTTGGTGCCGACAAAATATTTATTTATGACGACAGTCGTCTTGAGTATTTTAACGTCGAGTCGTACACGGCAGTTGTCGAACAGTTTATAAAAACCAACAAACCTTCCGTTTTTTTGTTTGGCGGAACGGTCATTGGCCGGTCTTTAGCTCCACGAGTTGCGGCGCGTTTTCGTTCGGGATTAACGGCGGATTGTACCGTTCTTGACATTCAAAACAACACCGATCTAGACCAAATTCGCCCAGCTTTTGGCGGAAATATCATGGCACATATTTTAACCCCAAATACAAGACCACAGTTCGCAACGGTTAGACACAAAGTTTTTGATGCCCCACAAAAAGACGAGAGTTTAAAATGTGAAACAATAATTTGTGACACAAAAAGCATTAATTTAGCATCAAACATCGAAACATTAAGCATCGAACAAAAACAACCAACCGAAAGTATTGAAGACGCCGAAATACTTGTTGTTGCCGGCGCGGGGGTCAAGGACGACAAAGGTCTTGCGATGGTTAGGGAGGTTGCTAGTTTGTTGGGCGGCAAAGTCGCAAGCACGCGACACATGGTTGAAAAAGGCAACCTCGATGCACGGCTTCAAATAGGTCTAAGCGGGAGAACGGTTCGCCCAAAACTAATCCTAACTTGTGGAGTTTCCGGCGCAATTCAGTTTGTTGCCGGCATGAGTTCAAGCGAAAACATAATCGCAATCAACTCTGATAAAAACGCGCCCATTTTCACGATTGCTCATTACGCACTAATAGGTGATCTTTATGAAATTTTGCCAAGGCTTATTGAAAACATAAAAAATAATGTTGTAAACGGAGACGATAATGGATAGACAAGTGACCGAATTTAAAAAAATAACCGAACAAGACATTGAATTTTTTCGGTCTATCGTTCCAAATGAACGCCTTTTTATTAAAGAAGAAATCCACAGCGACTATTCGAGGGATGAGCTTTTCGACGCAAAGATTTTCCCCGAAGTTGTTGCGGAAGTCATAACCACCGAAGAAGTTTCGGCGCTTTTAAGATATTGTCATCAACAAAACATTCCGGTAACTCCGCGCGGCCAAGGCACAGGGCTTGTAGGTGCGAGCGTTGCAATTTTTGGCGGGTTGATGATCTCGACAGTTAAAATGAATAAAATTTTAGAACTCGATCAAGACAACCTTACGCTTACCGTTGAACCGGGCGTTTTGCTTATGGAGATAACAAAATATGTCGAGGATCGAGATTTTTTCTACCCACCCGATCCCGGGGAAAAATCCGCAACGATTGGCGGAAACATCTCTACAAACGCGGGCGGTATGCGGGCGATTAAATACGGCGTTACTAGAGATTATGTTCGGTCGCTCGAAGTCGTTCTTATGAACGGCGAAATTATGGAGGTTGGTTCAAAGGTAGTTAAAAACTCCTCAGGTTACTCTTTAAAAGACATAATCGTAGGCTCAGAGGGGACTCTTTGTTTTATAACAAAAGCTGTTTTAAAGTTGTTGCCTCTTCCAAAAGTAAAGATAAGTTTACTCGTTCCGTTCGACAACCTTGAAACCGCCATAGAAGCCGTTCCAAAGATAATTCGTTCAAAATTTATACCCACAGCAATGGAATATATGGAAAGGCGTGTAATCAAAAACGCGGAAGATTTTCTTGGAAAGCGGTTTCCCGATTCCTCTTCCGATGCGTATTTGCTTTTAACTTTTGACGGAAACACGCAGCAAGATGTTGAAAGAATATACAAACAAGTTGCGCTTGTGTGTCTTGAACAGGGCGCAAAGGATGTTTTTATTTCGGATACCGAAGAAAGAGAAGAATCAATTTGGTCGGCGCGCAAAGCTTTTTTAGAGGCTATAAAAGCAAGCACCACCGAGATGGACGAATGCGATGTTGTTGTTCCGCGTGATAAAGTCGCGTTGTTTGTTAAATACACAAAACAAGTTGAAAAAGAAGCTGACATAAGAATAGCATCATTTGGTCATGCGGGCGACGGAAATTTACACATCTACCTTTTAAAAGACGCTTTCACAAACGAACAATATCAACTTAAACTTAACCATGCTTTCGACATGCTTTATAACAAAGCGGCGCAACTAGGCGGACTTGTTTCGGGCGAACATGGCATAGGTTTTGCAAAGTTGGAGTTTTTAAAGCAACAACATGGCGAAATATATATGTCATTACTCAAAAACATAAAGCTTGCATTTGACGAAAAAGGGTTGCTTAACCCCGGAAAAGTGTGCTAACAGTCATGTTCTAGAACCGGTTTTCAAGGCTCACTGTGCAATCAACTACAAAATTTGACGATAGGTATAAAACATGTTGTAGAAGCAATAATCAATATTTAAACTTAACACCAAAAAATTTTCAATCTATAATTCTTGCAAACAACGACACAAATATTACTCTAGTTATTTAAACAAATTAGTGCCTCACTAAGCTTAGGCTTAGCGAGGCACCTTTTTTACTTTTTTCAAATTAATATATTATGGCAAATTCTTTTTAAAAAACCTTTTCAACGATTAAACTAAACTATGGTTAATTTCTAATATCTTTTTTCACAAAAACAATACAGCCAACTATGCTTATTACAGCAGCAAAAAGCACCAGTGCTATCGCGCCTGCAATTAAATTTAAATCATAGCCCATTCCCCAAACGCTATTGTATAAGTCAGGAACTAATCTAATCATGCCGATATTCATATATGGAAGAATACTGTTTCTTACAATGCTTGACGAGATAAATAACGCTCCAATAGGCGCTGATAGCATATAAAGTATCATTGTTCCACCAAGTGTGAACACTGCGCTTTTTGTCACGGTTGAAAGCGTTATAAGAAGCGCTATGACAAGCGCCATTCCTCCAAACGTAACTATCATTTCAGACAAAAGAAATACAAAGAAATTGTGTGAAGAGATAACTCCATCGGTCGATTTAACAACATTTAATGCAAAATCGGAAAAGCTAAACGCTATACCAGAAACCAAAGTGCTTAATATAGCCGAGGCGATAACAAGCCCTAACCCAACCACAACCAACATCATAAGCTTTGCTAGAAATATCATTTGCCTTTTAACTGGGCGAGCAACAAGCATTCTTATCGTTCCTTTGGAAAATTCGCTTGACATTATGCCACAACCCATAAAGATAAGCAAAACGGTAACAGCGATAATCGTTATTTCAAGCGAAAAATATGTGCTAGTCCTTGCGTCTTCAAAAAGATTATAGCTAGGTTGACCAATCTCGAGCGAATATGTTAGCACATGCAGATTATTTTTTCTACTCTCGATATTTTGGTTTGTTATCTCAAGATATTGTTCATAAGTCTTTACATCTTTAAAGCCATATAGATAAAATTCGCTTTCGGACATTGGTGATTGATAAACTCCAACATTATAAAACAGCATTTGGTCTATCGTTTTGCTTTTCCAATCATCGTCGTCATACGGTATCTGGTCGTCGATACGCTTTTGCAAAACAACTTTATCTGCTTCAAGCCTTTCGATTGTTTGTTTGTTGAACTCGATATCTAAAAGTACCTGTTCGTCTTGAACTTCACGTTCCAATCTTTCAATCGCTTCAAACCTTTTTTCAATCATATTGTCGATATCTTGGATATACATGCTGGTTCCTGCGACATAATCGTTGTTTCTCATAACCTGTTCATATTCTTCTATTTGTGCCGTTAGGTTATTATAGCTTTGAGTAAGCTTTGCTAGCGAAGCGTCCGCCAAGCTTTCGACAACATCAAAATCATAACCATCTGCGTTAAGTTGAATATCCTCATACTTTATTCCGTCAATCATTCCGCCTATAAGCTCTCGTGTAATTGCATCTATAAGATGTGAATCCAACAACTGATGTCTCCAGTCGGTCGTTTCAAATTTAAGTTCCTGTGCGAGCATTAGATTTTCTTTTCTTGCTTGGTACACAAGGTTTGTGACCTTTTCGCCCTCTGTTTTCGGAGTTTTTGCAAGTTGCTCGTCAATAATCTCCATTGAATATACTGTTTCGGTCAGGTTAACTTCCTCTCGTTGTCGGTCGTCCATAACCTTGATAACTATCGGCGACACAATTGAAATCAACAAAACCAAGGCGGTTAAAATCACTATTCCGATTTTATTGTATTGTTTTATAAGCTCATTTTTAACTAATCTATTAAACATCTTTTGTTATCCTCTTCTATCTAATCTGGCTTTTTGAACCGTTTGTAATGTTCAAAAATATCTCTTCAAGCTGGCCAGCATACAGTTCGTTTCTGTTGCACATTAACATTGTTTTCCCTTCGTCGATAATGCAAAACTTGTTGCACATCGCTTCCATCTCGCCAAGAATATGGCTGGACACGAAAACGCCAATTCTTTCTCGTTCCGCCAAAAAGCATATCATGTCACGGAGTTCTTTAATCCCCATAGGGTCGAGACCGTTTGTAGGTTCATCTAATATTAACAGCTTCGGTTTGTGTAAAAGTGCTTGAGCAATTCCGAGCCTTTGTTTCATGCCAAGAGAATAGCTGTTAACTTTATCGTGAATTCTGTTTTCAAGTTTAACCAATCGAACAAGCGCATTAATCCTTCTTTTTGACACGCCTTTATGCATGTTTGCCCAAAGCTTCAAGTTGTCATAACCGCTTAAATAGCCATACATTTCGGGGTTTTCGATAACCGCTCCAATGTGTTCAAGGGCGGAAACTTTATCATGTTTCATATCCTCGCCCATAACGACAATCTTGCCGCCCGTTATACTGTAAAGCCCGGTCATCATCTTTATAAGCGTGGTTTTCCCAGCTCCGTTAGGCCCTAAAAACCCCAGAACATCCCCTTCGTTAACCATAACAGATATATCTTTAATAATTACTTTACCGCCTATTTCTTTTGTGGCGTTTTTTACATATAGTATTGTGCCCATATATTTTAAAACCTTTCTTGTTTTGCTTTTAGTTTGCTATGTTTTAATTATAAAATACATAATAAAAAATCCTTTTAGGTTTTCTAAAAGAAACTTAAAAG
>CAYJFO010000034.1:0-16218 GCA_964369645.1 uncultured Oscillospiraceae bacterium
CGTTTAAACTTCCGTGCTCCAAAAACGCACGAACAACCCCCGCCGTCCCTTCGGGTCTTAGCGTTATCGAACGGTCGGATTTGTCAAGAAAAGTATACATCTCTTTGCCGACAATGTCGGTTGTGTCTCCGACACCGCGCAAAAACAGTTCTGTGTGTTCAAACGTCGGGACACGTATCTCTTTGTATCCAAATCTTTCGCAAATTTCAAACAACTTACTTTCGATATAACGGTTGATGTAACTTTGCTTTGGTAAAATATCAAGCGTTCCCCTTGGGGCTTTTATAATTTCAGGCATGTTTGGTTTCTTTCTTCCTTGTAATATTATTGTTTTTTGCAACATAAAACTAACTTTTTCGTTAATTTTGCGTCTTATGTTTTGGGTAGTATATTTGTTAAAGGTATAATCTCCCTATATATACTATCATATATATAAAAAGCTTTCAAGATTTTTAGACGAATTTACAAAGTTGCTTTAGAAAAAATATTAAAAACTAATTAAAATTTTAATGTTTTTTTTGGTGTTGCACAGATGTATTACAATCGTAATAGATATAATTATACGAAAAAATTGGCAATATTGATTGAAAAAAAATAAGAAATATGCGATAATATAAGATACTGTAAAAACCGTATAAACGGTATAAGATGAAAAGCGGTGATGCAATTTTGAATAACTATGATAATCAACAGAATAATAATCAATATAACGACGGCTTTGAACAACAATCGGGATTTAGAAGAACCACAAACCAACAAGGTCCGCAACAAACAAACAACCCTTCAAACGGACCTAGGTTCAGCCCGATAAATCAACAGATGCGCGCGCCGTCAAACGCAAATCCGTTTGCGCAAAACGAAGCGGTTCCGACTTTTTCGGGTGCGCAACCTATGCCACAAAATGGCGGACAAAATCACACGCAAAATCCAAATGCACAACAACCAAACGCGCAACCGCTAAGGCAACAACCAAACGTACAACGTCAATATCAGCAAGGGCAGATTCCAAGGCAAGGCCGCCCCCCCGTTTCGCAACAACCGTCTCGCCCCGGGCAACAGGTTGGAAGACCTCCCGTTCCCCGTCAAGGCGATATGTCGCCGCAAACCGGAAACCAGTCTCCATATGGAGCCGCCGCGCCGCGACGTCCCGTGCCGCCAAAGGGAGCGACATCGCAAACTGCCGAGCTTCTTCCGCGTGACCACACCGGAAGAATTAAAACATTTTCCAACTATAATAGACAGGGTATAGAAAACGTTTCGTATAACTATAACTTCGGAAACGGCGCAAACGTAGTTAAAAAGAAAAAAGGCGGTGTTCCGAAAGGCGTAATCTTTGGGGTTGTCGCCGCGGTGTTAGTTGCGGCGTTTGTCGGCATTGGGTATTTAATACGGCCGACGATTACGTTAAACGGAACAGCCGACGATATATTGTCATACGGCGCAGAGTATCAAGAACAAGGTGCCACAGGAACATTTTTAGGGGGCGACATAAGCGAAGATATCTTGATATCCGGTTCAATTGACAACACGATGATGGGCAAGCAAGAGATAACTTATACCTATAAGTTGCCTATAATCCCGATTCCGTTTTCCGAAACGCGTTCTGTTACGGTTGAGGATTATGAATTGCCGGTTATCTCGCTCACTTCTTCGGATACTGTTATGTTGCCGCTAGGTTCTGATTACAAAGAACCGGGATACACGGCACACGACAACTTTGACGGAGACTTAACTTCAACCGTGACGGTTGAAGGAACGGTTGATACCGCTACGGTTGGTGTATATACCATAACATACAAAACGACCGACAGCAACGGCAACACAGGCATAGCGGAACGAAGAGTCACCGTTACAGAGGACAGCCCGTTGACCGCGTCGGTAGCCGAGTTTAGTTTAGACGGATTTTTCACTGACGCAATTCTTCCCGAAACGGAGGATGCCGGGGAACAATATATAAACGACACAACGTTTTTTGGGGATTCGGTAATCGAAAACCTCGCGCTTATGGACGGACAGGTTCCGTTTGACAAGATGTGGTGTCAAGCTGGCATTTCGGCGCTTGACGCGGAAGATTCGACGCTTAGGGTTAACGACGAGGAAACGAGTTCGACGATAATCGACCTGTTGACGACATACAAGCCCGAAAGGATTTTGATGTCGCTTGGGACAAATGTTGTTTCGTACGTCGAAGCAACCGAGTACATCGAAAGCTATGAAACGTTGATTGAAAACATGCGAACGGCAAGCCCGGACACAGACTTTATCATAATGAGCTTAACCCCGGTCATGAAAGAATATGACGACGGAGAAGCAGGTACGAATTCAACTACCAACGCAAAGATTAATATATATAACTACTACATAGCCGAGATGTGTTCGCGGCTTGGGGTAAGTTTCCTAAACGTTGCTCCCGAACTTAAAGACACAGATGGCACGGCAATGGTGGGGCTTATTAGAGACTACGAGTTTGACGGAATCCACCCAAGGGTAGCGGGTAACGACGTAATACTCGAATACTACACAACACATGCTTTGTTAGATTAGGCTATTGTAAAGCTACAATCTAAACGATCTATTAAATTATTAGGAGAACAAAAAAATGAAAAAAATTATAGCGATAGCGTTATCTTTAACACTTATGTTTTTATTGGTTGCTTGTGGAGCGGGCGATACCGACGAGCCGACAACGGTAGATCTTGCGGCGGCACAAACCGCGATTAGTGAAGTCGATATCGACGGCGCGGTTTTGGGCGACATCATAAAACCCAACACCGATACAGAGGTTTTGAAAACGGTATATAGAATGGATATGTCGTCCGTTTCGGAGTTTGTCGCTCTAACACCGCTTATGAACATTCAAGCGAGCATGGTTATACTTGTTAAGCCGTTAGAAGGCGAAAAAGACAACGTTAAAAACATGATGAACGATGCACTCGTCAACTATCAAAAACAATGGGACGCATATCTTCCCGACCAAGCCGTGCTTGTTGAAAACAAAGTCATAACTGAAATAGGGGACACACTTGTATATATAATCTCGCCCAACAACGACGCAGTTCTTGACGCAGTTCGCTCTGCCGCCGTATAGAAGGTATAAAGGAGTTTATGAAAAAGAAATTTGACACAAGATATCTCGTGTTTGCGGTTGCCGCGGTTTGGCTTGTGCTTACCGTGTTTAACTATGTAATCGAAGATAGGGAACGTTCGGACAACGAAAACCGATATCTTCAACAGTTTCCGTCGGTGAGTTTTCAAAAGCTTGTGGACGGCGAGTGGCAGATGGATTTTGAAGAATATGTGAACGACCAGTTTATTTTGCGCGATAAGTTTGTCGAACTCAAAGCGGTTGCAGAGATAGCGGTTGCCAAAATCGAGTTTAACGACGTCTACTACGGCGACAACATTCTTTTGGAACAAATTCCGCCGCCCGACGCCGAGATAACCGCTGACAACATTGAGGGAATTAAAAACTTTGTTCAAAACTTTGACGTTCCGTCCGACATAATGCTTGTTCCGACCGCGTCGTATGTGCTTTCGCGAAAGCTTCCGGCGTTTGCCGACGAATGGGATCAAGGGGCGTATATCGACGAGGTTTTTGAACAACTTCCCGAAGTTAACCCGATAAATATCACATATCCGCTAATAGCAAGTTCGGACGGCTATGCCTACTATCGAACCGACCACCATTGGACCACCGAGACAGCATATCTCGCGTATGCTGAATATGTAAAAAACATTGGTCTTTCCCCCGTGCCATACAACAGTGAGGTGGTTTCAACCGATTTCAACGGAACGTTGTTTTCGAAGAGTGGTATACGTTTTGTAGAACCGGATGTGATTGAAGCGTATATTCCGTCTGTTGACACTTCGCTTTCGGTTGCAAAGGGTGACGCTAGCAGCCAGTATGACGAGATATATTTTTCAGAATATCTTACTCAAAAAGATAAATATGCCTATTTCCTCGGAACTAACGAATTTTCCGTCACCATTCATTCAGATGCACCGAGCGACGAAAAAATCTTGGTGTTTAAGGACAGTTTTTCACACTGTATGGCGCCCATGCTTGCGGAACATTTTTCCGAAGTAACGCTTATCGACATGCGATATGCTATCGGCGCGGTGTCCGACGTTGTTGACATAGAAAGCTATGACCGAGTTTTGTTCATGCTTTCGACGACGGTTTTTTCGGGACAACAAAACACCTCGATGATACTTTAAAAGTCAAATCAGAGATTTTTAATAATTTTTTATGCCATAAACTTTGAAATTAAACGGTAAAAACACCTAAACCATCTAAACAATACGTTTTAGACCTTGACATTTGTATACCGAATAAGATATAATTTCAATTTACAGGGGTAACATAAAACCGCTAATTCGTTTATTTGTTCGGACAGGCGTGGGTATGTTTTAAAAAACATGTGCCAATCAAACAAATATAACTGATAAAAGGGCTTTTCGCCCACAAGATTAAAAAGGAGATTGTTATGAGACCTACCTATCATCCAAAAAAGAAAACCCGTAAAGTTGAACATGGGTTTATGAAACGCATGAGAACAAAAAACGGTCGCAAAATTTTGGCTCGTCGTCGTTCAAAAGGCAGAGCAAAAATCTGTGCATAATACATGCCGGATAAAATAACGTCGTTAAACCGCAATTTTCAGTTTAGAAGGGCGTACAAACGCTCGAGCGGAATTGTTTGTCCGTTTTTCGTTGCGTATATCGTTAAGAACAAAAACTATGGTATGCGGCTTGGGATAACGGCCGGAAAAAAAATCGGATGTGCGGTTGAAAGAAATCGTGCAAGAAGAATTGTCAAAGCCGCTGCGAGGGAAATTTTTTCATACGCAGACGGCTGTTTCGACATTGTTTTGGTTTGCAGAAGAAAGGCGGTCTTTGCCAAATCGACCGAACTTGTGCCTTTAATGAAAAAGGCATTTGTAAAGGCGGGCGTTATTAGCGAAGGCGGTGACCTTAACGATTGAAAACGATTTTAAAACGTAAAAAATCATGGGCATTATGTTTATGAAGAAACTTTTGATTAAGTTAATTAGAATATATCAAAAAAACATATCCCCCCTGCTTGGAGATAACTGTAGGTTCAACCCAAGTTGTTCCGAATATATGGTTCAAGCCGTAGAGGAATGGGGGTTTTTACGAGGGTTTGCCCTTGGATTTTATAGAATTTTACGATGTAATCCTTTTAACAAAAATTTTGGGATCGACGACGTCCCAAAACGAAACAAATAGATAATTAACAGTTTACAACATAGATTTTATATGGGTGTTTGCAAAAAATAATTTTTAAGTTAATAACACGAAATATTGCTATTTCAACAAAATAATGATAATAATGCCGTTTTGAACGGCTTAACGGAGGAAACCCTAAATGTTTGATTCTATCTGGGCAATAATTGCGTATCCGCTGGGATTTATAATGCAGTATTGCTATATATTCGCGCACGAGATCTTGAGCCTTCCGGTTTCATATATCTTTGCGCTTGTATTCTTCACCATAATAACAAAGGTTTTGTTGTTCCCGCTTGCTATCAAGCAACAACGCTCGACCGTTTCAATGGCGGTTTACAAACCGTTAATCGACGAAATTCAACAAAAATATAAAAACGACAGAGCGAAACAAAACGAAGAACTTCAAAAACTCCAACAAGAATTCGGCTATAACCCTATGGCGGGTTGTTTGCCGCTTTTAATCCAATTTCCTATTCTTTTCGGACTTATCGAGGTTATATATAAACCTTTGACATACATGCTTTTTATCCCGGAACAAATAGTAAACGCGCTTATCGCCGCCGTTCCGAAAGCCGCCGAAACTTTGGCGGAAAGCCCGAACGACAGGTTTATTGAAAACCTTGTTATCGAAGGGGTTAAAGAAAGCCCAACGGCATACACAAACATAGTTGTAGAAGGCTTCTCGGCAGATGTTGTTGCGGAAAATGTCGCTAAAATTGCCGATCTTAACATGAGTATTGGTTCGATAAACCTTTGGGAGATACCCCAGTTTGAATGGTCATTAATGCTTTTGATACCGCTTTTCTCGGTAACGACAATGCTTTGCTCCTCTATTATAATGATGATCACAAGCGGACAAAGCAAAACAATGGGCAACAGCATGATAGTGACACAGGTCATGATGACCGTTATGTTCGGTTGGTTCTCGTTCTCGTTCCCCGCCGGTATGTCGATTTACTGGGGCGCGCAAAACATCATAGCCATAATCCAAAGCTTAATTCTTAAAAAGTTTATCAACGTTGAAAAATATCGCGAAAAACTTATGGCGGAACTTGAAGAAAAGAAAAAACAGAAAAAAGAAAAGAAAAAAGTTAAGGTTAAAGACAAAGACGGACAGGTTGTTGAAAAAGAAGTTCCTGCAAGCGAGATGGCGAAACTTCGTCTACAAAAAGCCCGCGAACTTGACGCTCAAAGATATGGCGAAGCGGACGCCGAAACCTTTGACAGTTCGGGTATTGGCGAGTTTATCCCAGTCGTTCCGGTAGAACAACCGAAAGAGAAAAAGAAGAAAAACAAAAAAGACGACAACCAAGATCAAGAACAACAAAATAATGAGGGTTAAACACAAATAATTTTTTAGGAGGAATGTTTTGTGAAAGAGATTATAGCAACGGGTAAAACGGTTGATGAAGCTATAGACAAGGCGTGTATCGACCTTGGAGTCAGTAAAGATGACGTTAATTTAAGCACCGAAATCCTTGAGATGCCCCAGAAAAAACTTTTTAAAACTATTCCCGCAAAGGTTAAGATTACATTAAATGAGGATGGTTTTTCGGTTAGAGATTTTGTGCGCAGAGAAGAAAAGATACAACCGGAGAAAATAGAAAAGACCGAACAAAAACGAAAATGGGGCGATAATAACAACAAAAAACCGGAACAAAAGAAACAGCAACAGCCCCAAGAGAAGAAAACTAATGTTCAACCGGTAAAAGAAGTCGAAAAACAAGTTGAAGTTTTTGAAAAAGAAGTTGACCTTGACAAAATTCCGAATGGAGCGAAAGCAGCGCTTACGTATCTTCAATCGGTCGCTAAATGTATGGGTGCCGAAAAGCTTACCTATAAAGCGGTTGAAATTGAAAAAGGGATTAAGTTTTTAGTAGATGGAGAGGACAGCGCTATTTTAATCGGACGTCGCGGAGACGTTATGGACGCGTTGCAATATCTTTGTTTGCTCGTTTCAAACCGCGCGGACGAGGATTATTGTAAAATTACGTTTGACGTTGCTAACTATCGCAGCAAGAGGGCGGGCGTTCTTGAATCGCTTGCGAAAAAGGTAGCTTTTAAAGTTAAAAAAAGCGGACGCAACCAAACGCTTGAACCGATGAACCCATACGAAAGAAGAATTATTCATAGCACAATTCAAGACATAGATGGGGTTAAATCCGAGTCGATAGGCTTTGAACCTAACCGCCGCGTAATAGTAATGCCGGAGGGCGCCGACCGAAGAGGACAAGGCGGTCGTAGGTATAACAACAATAGCAATCGTTCGCGTAGTGGCGGCGACAGAGGGGAAAAAGGACACAGAGCAAAAAAAGACTATACCCCAAAACCTGTTGCACCCGCTCTAAGCGAAACACCGTCTGCACCCGTCGAGCAAAAACCAAAAGACGAAAGCGCAGCGAGAAACCTATATGGAAAGATTGAATTTTAGTTATTAGATAACATGTGCGACCGTTGGTCATAAGGCGACCGCCGGTCGCCTTATTCTTTTATACAACAAATAGAAAGGAGAAACAATCGTGAGTGAAACGACAATTGCCGCAAAAGCAACGCCAAACGGGGAGGGCGGAGTTTCAATTATAAGAATTTCGGGAGAACAAGCTGTTAAGATAGCGCAAAAAGTTTTTTTTCCAAAACACAAAAAAAATCTTGCCGAACTTTCGGGCTACAGGGCGGCTTTTGGCGAGATACGTTCTAGCGAGGGCGAGCTTATCGACCAAGCGGTTGCGGTTGTTTTTAAGGCTCCGAGAAGCTACACGGCCGAGGACGTTGTCGAGCTTCAATGTCACGCCGGACAAGCGGTAAGCGACGCGGTTCTTCGCGCCGTTTTGGATAGCGGAGCGGTTTTGGCCGAGCCCGGCGAATTTACAAAGCGCGCTTTTTTAAACGGAAGAATATCTTTAAGCGAGGCGGAGGGTATAGCTTCGCTTATTTCGGCGCAAACAAAACAAGGGGGCAAAGCTGCCGCCGCCCTTATGAATGGGGCGATGTACAAAGAGATGTCTGAGATAACGGCGAAGATTCTCGACCTTGAAACCCATCTTTCGGCGGCACTCGATTTCCCCGAAGAGGACATTGAACCTGTTGACGAACAATATGCAAAAGAGCTTTTGGGATTTGCACAAAAACGCCTTACAGTGCTTGTTGAAAACTACGACGCCGGTATGGCGGTTTTAAACGGAGTTACGGCGACGATTGCGGGCGCGCCCAACGTCGGCAAAAGCACAGTTATGAACCTTTTGTCGGGGTTTGAAAAGGCTATTGTAACCGAACAAGCCGGAACGACGCGCGACGTTATCGAACAGCGCATTAATATAGGCGGAACAACGCTTATTCTGTCCGATACGGCGGGTATACGCGACAAAACAGATGATCAAATCGAAGCTATCGGCATCGACCGCGCAAAACAAATGATTGAACATTCGTCGCTTGTAATAGCGGTTTTTGACAATTCAAAACAACTTTGCGAGGGAGATATTAAGTTTATAAATTCGCTTAAAGATAAAAACGTCGTAGCTCTTGTAAACAAAAGCGACCTTGAAGGGAAACTTGACATACAAGTTGTTAAACAACATTTTTCTAACGTCGGGGTTATACAAGCTAACGCCCTGTCGTCTAAAGAGACTATCGAGCGCCTTGTTTCGGCGGCGGTTGGAACAAGCAACCTTTCGCCCGAAGTTCCTATCCTTGCAAACGAACGCCAACGAACAGCGGCGCGAAACGCGCTTTTGGCGGTAACAACCGCGACAAAAGAACTTGAAAACAAGAACACATACGACATTATCTATGATATACTTGAAGAAGCGCTTGAATATCTATACGAACTTTCGGGACAAAACGTCTCGGAAGCGGTGGTGGACGAGGTGTTCTCGAAATTCTGTGTCGGGAAATAGACGGGGGAGATTAAAAAAATGTTAAACGGAATATTTGACACCCATGCGCATTATGACGATGAGAGATACGACGGAATACTTGAAAATTCGCTTGCGACGGTTAGGGAAAACGGGGTTGAACTTATTTTGACGTGTGGTTCAGACCTTGAGACAAGCGAAAAGGCGGTTGCGTTAAGCGAGAACTTTCCTTATATATACGGTTCGGTAGGGGTCCACCCCCACGCCGCCAAAGAGGTATTTGAAACCGATTATCTTAACAAACTTAAACAGCTTTCAGCAAAACAAAAGATCGTTGCAATAGGCGAGATTGGGCTTGACTATTTCTATGAGTTTTCGCCGAAAATGGAACAAAAACAAGTTTTTATCGAACAACTCGAACTTGCACAAGTGATTTCGCTCCCTGTCATTTTACACATGCGTGACGCGACAGAAGATATGCTTGAAATTTTGTTTAAACATAAACCCAAAGGGGTTTTGCATAGATACCCGGGGTCGGTCGAGACGTCGCGAGAGATATTTAAACACACCGATTTATATTTAGGCATCGGTTGTTCCGTGACATATAAAAATTCAAAAAAAGAAACCGAGACTGTTAAAGAGATGCCGCTTGAGCGGTTGCTTCTCGAGACCGATTGTCCGTATCTTTCGCCGTCACACATAAGACGAGAACTTAATCTTTCACATTATATCTCGTTTGCGGCAGAGCGAATAGCCGAGATAAGGGGCGATTTTTCGGCGCAAGAGATAATAGACATTGCGCGCGAAAATGGAAAACGCCTTTTTGGGATAGATTAAAAGTTGAAAAAATAGAACCAATAATAACCGAGTTTTTTAAAATAGGTGATATGTAGGTTTAATGATATTTTATGTAAATCAAGGAATAAGGGATTAAATATGTCGATAGAAAATGTTAGAAATAAGTTTAAGCAACTCGGAATAGCCCAAAGGATTTTGGAGTTTTCCGTTTCAAGCGCAACGGTAGAGCTTGCGGCAAACGCGGTTGGAACTAAGGCGGCTAGAATTGCAAAATCGCTTTCGTTCGATGTTTCGGGAACGCCTACGCTTGTTGTTGTGGCAGGTGACGCAAAGATTGACAACAGAAAATTTAAAGATTATTTTAAGACAAAAGCAAAAATGCTTTCGGCCGAACAGACAAAAGAGCTGATTGGACACGAAGTCGGGGGAGTTTGTCCGTTTGCGTTAAACGACGGGGTTAAGGTGTATCTTGACGAGTCGTTGAAACGTTTTGAGACGGTTTTTCCCGCCGCCGGAAGTTCCAACAGCGCGATTGAAATGACGATAGACGAACTTGAACAATATTCTGAGAGTTTGGGTTTTGTTGATGTTTGCAAAGTTTTAGATATAGATTAATTTAAAAAATATATATAAAGGAAGGCCACATAAATGAACTTTAAACAATTAACCGAAAAAAGAGAAAGTTGTAGAAGCTACAGCGACAAGGCGGTTGACAAAAAACTTATAGTTGAAATTCTTGAAGCCGCCGCAAACACCCCGTCGGCTTGCAATTCCCAACCGTGGAAGCTTGTTGTTTGCACAGACGATGTTGCGAAAAAGATGCCGGAATGTATTATTAAACCCGAGTATAAGATAAACAGATGGGTAGGGGAAGCGCCGGCTTTTATCGTTGTGTGTGAGACAAAAGCAAGGCTTATAAAAAGCATAGACCTTGACAGCCAGTTTTATGCGCAAATGGACATCGGCAACGTCGCCGGAACTATCTGTTACGCCGCAACCGACGTCGGGCTTTCGACCTGTCTTCTCGGCATGTTTGACGATCAAAAACTAAAACAACTTCTAGGAATTCCGGAAGATATAACAATTCGCCTTGTCATAACGCTAGGTTACGCGAAAAATGAGGGCGGCGCGAAAAAGGCTAGAAAAGACTTTGACGAGATTGTTTCGTTTAATTCGTGGGAAAGTCTTGATAAATAAAGCGTGTCGAAAAAGGTATGATATAAAAAAATATTGCGCGAAAATGTAGGTTTAACTGCTTGCCTTCTCAGTCAATCCGAGATTGACTGAGAAGGTTTTTTTGCAATACATCTAAAAAATGGTTTAAACAATTAAAAAGTAAATAATTTAGAAAATTACTGTGTTTGTGCAAAATGAGGAAACACGATTTTTAAACATGGGTTTTATTACAGTATGCGGGCGGATAATATCCGCCCCTACATTCCGTCCATTGAGTTTGTGCATTTTAACGAAACACCAAGCATACCGCTAAGCACAGGCGTAACTGTAAGCCCGGATACCAGTGTTGCGCAAGACGCTATCTATCCGACTTCGATAATCGAATCAACAATAGGGGAGTACACCTTTAGTTCAACCGGACGTTACAGAGTAGATGATTGCAACCAGATAACTCATAATAATTGATACAAAATTTATCTTTTGCAGTTCAAATAATTTGCTTTTAATAGAGTGTGTAAAGTAATTTTTTGTATATATATACAAAAAAATTACAAATATACATAAAAAACAATCATTTCGTGTATATTGCAAAAACACTATTGATTTTTTATAAACTTATAGTATACTTAAGTCGTAGTATTATTAATAATTAAAGATTTATTTTACATAAGACTTTTGAATAAATCTAAAATAAAAACAAATAGTTTACGGAGGATTGTTTTGTATGATTCATTCGCTTGTGGATACGCATGTCCACTATGATGATGCCGTGTTCAACATGGACAGGGATGTTGTTTTAAACGAGCAGTTTTCCGGTGGCGTGGAGATAATCATAAACTCCGGGTTTAATGTGGAATCTTCTAGAAAAGCGGTTGAACTTGCCGGCTTATATCCGAATATATATACATCGGTTGGGGTTTTCCCTTTGGAATCTCATAAAACAGGCGAGAATTGGCTTGATGAAATCGAGATTATGGCAAAGTCTCAAAAATGTGTTGCGATAGGCGAAATTGGGCTCGATTATCATACAGGGGATGATTTAGCGCCCACTTTGGAGCAACGAAAGAGTCAACGGGGCGTATTTGTAGCACAATTGAAGTTGGCTCAAAAACTTGATCTACCTGTTGTTATTCACAATCGTGATGCAGACGAAGACATGATTACAATTTTAAAAGAGCATAATGCTAAAGGTGTAATACACCGCTTTTTCAGCATAGAAAAATATGGCGCCTTATTGCTTGAAGCGGGGATGAGTCTTGCGATAGGCCCGGCCATAACCTATCCAAATGCGAAACGTATATTGCCGATTGTAAAAAATATGCCGATCGAGCGCCTTCTTATTGAAACGGATGGTCCTTTTTTGCCCATATCATCTAAGCCAGGACAACGTGGTGTGTCGACTATGCTTAAAGAAGTTTGCGAGGTTATAGCTGCTGTTCGAGGAGACATAAGCGCACAAGATGTCGCCAAGGTAAGCTGTGAAAACGCGAAAAGACTTTTTGTGTTTGACCAAAAACAATAGAATCCTTCCAAACACTCTGTTGGGTACAATGAAGTGTTTGTTAATTAGACGGTGATAGGCTCGCCGAAACATTGTCAAATTTGGATAAAAAAGTATTAAAAAGGAGTAGACACATGAAACAAAAACTCGACAATTATTTTCGCATCAGCGAGAGAGGGTCGACGATCACGACCGAGCTAATCGGAGGGGCGACTACATTCGCCACGATGGCGTACATTTTGGGCTACATGACATATGCAATGTCGGGAGCTCCGGGCGTTGATTTAAACGGCGTTCTTCTTTGCACAGCATTAATCACAGCGGTATCATGTATCTTAATGGGATTGTTCGCAAACGCACCGATAGCACTAGCGCCAGTATTGGTAATCCCGACGCTTGTAGCCGCAATGATAGCGGACGGAATTCCTTATGCAACAACGTTTGGAATGGTCGCGATATCAGGTATTCTTTTTGGTTTGATATCAATCTTCAAACTGCGTGAAAAATTTGCTATGAGCCTTCCTAAGAACATCAAAATCGGAATCGGTGGCGCAGTTGGTATGCTCATCGCTCGAATAGGTTTGGGAAGCACAGGGCTTGTAACTCCCGAATTGTCCGGCTTTGCTGATTTTTCGCAACCAAGTGTCCAACTTTCGGCAATTGGTCTTGCTCTTGCGTTGTTTTTGAGCTACATAAAATTCAACATAAACGGTAAAAAATACAAAATTAAAGGCGCTTTACTTATATCGATTGTACTGACAACTATTATAGGTATCTTCATGGGAGTTGTAACCGTTCCCGAAAACATTTTCACACAGGGTGCCCTAACCTCTATTGCAAACGTAGCATTCCAAGTTGATATACTTGATGCGTTAAAACTCGCATATATCCCGTTTATACTAATGCTTCTTATCAATGACTTTTTTGGAACAATGGGAACAGGTCTTGCAATGGCGAACAAAGCGGGTCTTCTTGATCAAGACGGAAACTTCCCCGCGTTTGGAAAAGTGTTCCTTGTTGACTCAGGTTCAACAATTCTCGGTTCGCTTTTTGGAATAACAACAGTAAGCTGTTTTGCAGAGAGTGCCGCAGGCGTAGACAGCGGTAGTCGCACAGGACTTTCCAACATCAGTACAGCGTTCTTTTTCCTTTTGTGCATGTTCATAAGCCCGTTGTTCTTGATGATTCCTGGTGCCGCAACCGGAAGCGCTCTTATAGTGGTTGGTATATCTATGCTTGAAACGCTCAAAGGTGTCGATTTTGACGGAGCAGATTTCCTTCCTGTTGCGACGATGTTGCTCGTAACTATTTTCATGTTCGACTATGTGGCGGGAATCGCTCTTGGTATGTTTTTATACCTAATAATCAGCGTTATTCGTGCTTTAATAGATAAAGATGCAAAGCATATACCTTCGTGGCCGGCATGGATTCTTGGCGTTCTAATGGTGTTATACTTCGTATTCTAATTAACTGGCTGGGAGAATTATTCTAATGAATAATATTCATGAAGCAACAAAAAATGAATTTGCAAAAACATTGGAGTTTCGCAGATATCTACACACACACGCAGAGCTTTCGTTTGAAGAATATGAAACTGCTTCTTATATAGAAAAGCAAATGCTATCTCTAGATGGAATGGATGTATCCCGTCCTGCCCCAACCGCAGTGCTCGCCGTACTGCGCACGGGGCGGCCGGGGAGAGTGCTTGCGTTTCGTGCCGATATCGATGCTCTTCCGATAAATGAGGATAACGATTTGGCGTATCGCTCGAAAAATCAAGGCGTAATGCATGCTTGTGGTCATGACGGACATGCCGCGGCGCTTATAAGCGCCGCAAGAATCCTTTATTCGATGCGCGATCAATTGTCGGGAGAAATTCGATTCATTTTTCAACATGCCGAAGAAACCCCGCCAGGTGGCGGGATAGAGCTTGTTCGAACGGGCGTTCTTGATGGTGTTGATGAATGTTTTGGGCTTCATCTAACAAGTACGATTGAAACCGGAAAATTCGGAATATGCCCCGGTGTCTTCACCTCTGCAACTGATCGTTTTGACATCGAGATAATCGGAAAAGGCGGCCATTCGAGCATGCCCCAACAGTGTAACGACCCAATAATAGCAGGTTGTCAAACTGTGTTGGCGCTTCAAACGGTGTTGACAAGAAGCATTAAACCGGACGATGCGGCTGTGCTTTCGGTTTGCCAAATCGAAGCTGGCAGCGGTTACAATATCATACCGGGAAGTCTGACGCTCACGGGATCGGTGCGCACTTTTGATGAAACTGTTCGAGAAACCATTGAAAAGAGAATTAAAGAAATAAGCACAGCAACGTGTGAGGCTTTTGGAACACATGCAAAAGTAACTTATTCTCGTGGTTATGACTCGGTTCATAACACAATGTCTCTGACACAGGATATAAAAAATATTGTTTCAAAGCAGTTTGGCGAAGACGCCATAGTTATGTTGTCCCCAATATCACCGGGAGATGACTATTGCTATTATAGCCAAAAAGTTCCCGGGTTTTTTGTACAGCTTGGAACAGGCTGTGAACAAAAAGGAACGAGAGCGCCACATCATAATGCAAAATATCTTATGGATGAAGACGCCTTAGCGTTTGCGGTTGAGTTTATTTGTGCTTTGATGGTTGGAAGAATGTAACGAAATACTACTGTATGCAAAATATCAGCATTTGATGGTCGATCTTGCAGATGTTAGACGTTTTTTCTTTCTTTAGGTTGTGTTTATATAATATTTAAATTTTTTTAAATGAATTTTGAAAAAGCAAGAATGAATGACTGCAAGGTAGTACATTCTTGTTTTTTGTTTAACGGCGGATATCGAGCAACGAAGTTTTATAGATAGTTAAAAAAGCCACCAAAAGGTGGCTTTTTTAATTTGCGCAACATCTCGATTTGTTGCTCATGATCTACTGTTTTGAAGTTCAAACTTTTTTGAGTTTCGCGTTGATTTATGCTATCTCTATTTTTTTAACCTCGGGCTCAACCTTCTTTTCTTTCGGGAGTAAAACCTCAAGAACACCGTTTTTATAACTAGCCGTTATTTCGTTTTGGTTGATACCCTCAAGCGAGAAACAACGCTTAAAGCTTCCCTGTCTTCTCTCGCGAGAAAGATAACCGTCTTTTTCTTTTTGTTCGCTTGTTTCGGTCTTTGCGGAAATCGTTAGAACGCCGTCTGTCGTGTCGATGTTGATGTCGCTTTTTTCAAACCCGGGAAGCTCGGCTTCCAAAACGAAGTTTTCGCCCAAATCTTTAATATCGGTTTTAATCGAAAAAAGATTTTGATTTGAAAACTCGAAACGAGGGGATTTTGCAAAGGCGTCAAAAACGTCAAAAGCGTCAAAAAGGTTTTGTTGTCTGCGTCGTGGGATTAGTCCGTACATAATAATTTTCTCCTTTAATCAAAAACATTTATTGCAAACGGTAGTTTGCGTTTCGTTATGGTTATAGTATATTGTTAAAATATGAAAAAAATATGAACAAAATATGTATTTTTAGTAAATTGTTAGCACTCGACTGTGTAGAGTGCTAACAATTTTTAAATGCTGATAATAATTAAAAGGATACGGTAATCCGTATCCTTTTTTAAAACTTGTGTTTTTTGTTTTGATGTTTAACTCAATAT
>CAYJFO010000035.1:0-16192 GCA_964369645.1 uncultured Oscillospiraceae bacterium
ACCTGTACATGACTACCGCTATAGAAACTTTCATCATAAAATACACCGATTTCATTGGGCTAATCGACGAAACACCGGCGGTCCTCTCGCGCATGACTACTGCCCTGTCTTGCACCTTGAAACCATTTACGGCGGCGCTTATTATTGCTTCGGGTTCGGGGTAATCTTGGGCATAGTGTTTACAGAAAAATTCTGTCATTAGTTTGTTTGTGGCGCGAAATCCGCTTGTTACATCGGTTACCTTTGTACCAGAACAGATGTATATAAGATTTTTTAAAAAGTTAATTCCAAAACGTCTCATAACCGAGGTTTGAAAACCTTTTTTCTCGATAAATCTTGAGCCTATACACATGTCCGCCTCGCCATTTGCAACGGGGGTTACTATCTCTTTAAGATATTTCGGATCATGTTGTCCGTCGCCGTCGTATTGGACCGCTATGTCATATCCGCCCTCGACAGCGTATTTATACCCCGTTTGAACCGCTCCGCCAATTCCAAGATTAACAGGTAACGAGATGTGGTTAAGTTCCTTTTGTTTTAATATTCTTGCGGTGTTGTCGGTGCTACAATCGTTTATAACGATATAGTCATACTCCGGCACAGTTGTTTGAAGCTCTTTAACCACGCTTTCGATACAATCTTGTTCATTGTACGCCGGAATTATAACGATCACTTTCATGTAAAACACCCCTTTCGCTTTATTTAAGACGTTATTTTTAGATAAACCTTTTTGATAGTTTAGCCTCCAAAAAGGAAATCGATAACGTTTTCACCCGTTCCCGAAACTCTTTTATATATCTCGGTGTATCCGCATTTTGTGCAAGAAACAGTCTGAAATTTTTCCGTTTGAACATCGAACAGTTTTGAAAGTGTGCCGCCCGTGGCTTGGAATTGACCCTGTTCAAAGCTTTCGTTTTGACATTTTGGGCAGATATAGTTTGCCATAACATTTTCTCCTTAGCGTTAAAAAATTAATTATTTCAATAATTTTTGTATCTCGGTTTTAACAAAATGCAAATCACTGTTTGTTAAAATCGGGATAAGTGAGTTTATCTCGTCCACATTTTTATCCCACCATTTGAACTTCAACATTATTTCAATCAATTCATCATCAAAGCGCTTTCTAACAGGTTTTGCGGGATTTCCAACAACAATTGTGTATGGTTTTATGTCGCTTGCAACAACGCTGTTTGCTCCAATAATTGCACCATCGCCGACATTAACCCCCGGCATTATCGTTGAATTTTGTCCTATCCAAACGTCGTTTCCGATTACTGTGTCCCCTTTGACAGGCATCTCGCAAAGAGGCGGAACGTCTTGTTCAAAGCCGTCTAGTATATAAAAAGGGAACGTCGAAACGGCGTTCATCTGGTGGTTTGCTCCGTTCATTATAATGTTGACGCCGGAAGCTATTTGACAAAATTTCCCGACAACTAATTTGTCGTCATAGAAATCATAGTGGTGGGTTACGTGGCTTTCAAAATCTTTATCGGAAAAATAGGTGAAATCTCCAACAATAATGTTGGGGTTTTTTATTGTCGGCTTGACATAGGTCACGGTGTCAATTCCGTTTATCGGGAATATTATATTTGGGTCTGGAGGGTTATTGTTTTTCATAATCTCTCACCGTCTCTCTAAGATACAAAACCAATTTATCCAAAAGTTCGTCTCTGTCAAAATTTTTCTCGCAATATTCTTTTCCGCTTTTCGCCATGACGGATAAAATTTCGGGCGAAAATGTTCTTATCTTTTCAATAGCTTTAATCAGACTGTTTTCATCCTCCGCTTTTGCAACTACCCCACAGTTTATCTTTTCAACAAGCGCCGCGCCTGCTCCGTTCATAAACGCTATAACGGGTTTTTCGGCGTACATGTATGTTTGTAGTTTTGCCGGAACAGTGTAGTTTAAAACCTCGTTATCTTTAAGCGGAACCAAAAGCGTGTCACAAATCGAAAGATATGCCGGAAGATTTTCGGAGTTTACCCAACCTGTAAAGTTAAATCTATCCTGAACACCTTTTTGTTTAGCAAGATTTTTCAACGTTTCAAGCTCGGGACCGTCTCCAACTATAAGCCATTTTGCCGGGGTTTCCGTAATAGCTTTGTCATTTTGAAGTGCAGCCGCTTCAATAGTTTTCTCAAGTCCTTGTGCCTTTCCGACGTTTCCGGAAAATCCAATGACAAAATCGCTTGAGCTAAATCCGAGTTGCTCTCTTGTAACCACGAACTCGGTTTTTTTTGGCTTTTCCGCAAAGTTCGGGAAGTAGTGTATCGGCATTTCAAGACCCATTGAACGAAGTTTTCCTAAAAAATCTTCCGAGCTAATTAAAATCGTCGATGCCGATTTATAAAGCCATTTGCTGACAAATCGAGAGGTTTTTTTGAACAAACTGTCTTTGTTATTCTCTTTCATGCCAAGAAGAAAATACATCGACTCAGGCCAGATATCAAGTATCCAAATTACATACGGAATTTTTTTGAGCTTTGAAAAAACCTTTGCGGGAAGATTTTTAGACACGGGAGAATTGTTGAATACAAATATCGTGTCATAGTCGTTTTTTAAAAGTTTAGGTATATGAAAAAGGCTATTAACCGCAAACGACGCACAGTTAAGCGCAAGGCGAATACTGCTTTCGGTTCCACGTCTTATAACGTTAACCCGTTCAATATTTACGCCGTTATGGCTTTTTTCTCCGTATTTGAACCAACCGTATCCATCGTAGAACTTTCCCGCCGGAACGTTTGGAACGCTTGTTAAAACATCAACCGAATGTCCCATCTTCACAAGACATTCACATATCTCGGTTATACGAAACGGCTCGGGGTAGTAGTATTGTGAAACAACAAGAATTTTAAGCCTTTGGTTCTTTTGAAGTTTAAGCTTTTTATTTTCTTGATATTCCATTATCATGCACACCTCTTAATTTTTTACTAAGCCAAATTCGAACAACAACTTTTGTCCCCAAAACTCAAATTTACTACATTAAACTAACTTTCTACAAAAGTTAGTTTAATGTTATTTTCTCCACGTGTTCATATTAACAATCTTAACAAAACTCTCTATTATCTTTACAACTTTAACCGAAACGTTTTGGTCGTTGTAATCGGGAATTTCCGACAAAGGCTCGTCGTTTTTAAACATTCCTACCGCAAGTTCAACGGCGGAAACTATGTCGCTTTCGGTTATTCCACCCACCACAACTGTGCCTTTATCCAAAACTTCGGGACGTTCGGTCGATGTCCTGATTAAAACGCCCGGGAAGTTAAGCATGGCGCTTTCCTCAGAAAGCGTTCCGCTATCCGAAAGCACACAAAACGCATTCTTTTGCAGTTTATTGTAATCGAAAAAGCCAAACGGTTTAAGGTTTTTAACGTTTTCATGGAACTTAAAACCGCGCTCGGATATCCTTGCAAGGCTTCTCGGATGGGTTGAATATATAACCGGCATGTCGTAACGCTTAGCTACCGCGTTGACGGCGTTCATTAGCGAATTGAAATTTTTCTCGATATCGACATTTTCTTCACGATGTGCTGACACAAGAATATATTTTTCAGGTAAGACCCCGACTTTTTCTAATACATCGCTGTTTTCTATCTTTTGCTTGTTTTTTTCAAGCACTTCTTTCATAGGTGACCCGGTGACATAGATGCGTTCTTTTTTAAAACCTTCGGACAAAAGATATCTTCTAGAATGCTCGGTATATGGTAAATTAACATCGCTTATATGGTCAACTATGCGGCGGTTTGTTTCCTCCGGCACATTCTCGTCGAAACATCTGTTTCCGGCTTCCATGTGAAAAATAGGTATCTTTAAGCGTTTTGCCGAGATTGCGGCGAGCGCCGAATTTGTGTCGCCGAGAATTAAAAGCGCGTCGGGTTTTTCCGCCGCCATCGTTTCGTAGCTTTTTGCTATTATGTTGCCCATCGTTTCGCCAAGGTTTTTTCCAACCGCCTCAAGATAGTAATCGGGTTCGCGAAGTTCGAGATCCTCGAAAAAAACCTTGTTTAGCGTGTAGTCATAGTTTTGTCCGGTATGTACAAGTATCTGATTAAAATATCTGTCACAGCACTTTATAACCTCCGAAAGCCTTATTATCTCGGGGCGCGTACCTATTATCGTCATAACTTTAAGTGATGATTTATGTGCCATTGTTTAAACCTCCAAAAAATATGTATCCGGATTTTGTTCATCAAACAATTCGTTTGCCCAGATAATTAAAACCAACTCTTGATCTTTTGATATGTTGGTAATCGAATGGGTAAACCCTGCCGGAATGTCGACCATTTCAAGTTTTTCTCCCGAAACTTCAACCTCGAAAACGGTATTATCGTCAAGCTTTCTAAACTTAATTAGCGCCTCGCCTTTAACCACAAGAAATTTTTCAACCTTAGTATGGTGCCAATGGTTTCCCCTCGTAATTCCGGGGGCTGTTGTCGAAACGGAAAACTGGCCGTTGCTGTTCGTTTTGAAAAACTCCGCAAAAATTCCGCGCTCGTCCCCTTTCATGTCAAGAGGGTATTTCACAAGTTGCTTTGTAAAATAACTTAAATAAGTAGAATAAAGAGCCTTATCCAGACCATCGCTAAACTGCGGCATTACAAGACTTTTCTTACTAGCATGAAATGCATACAACGTATCGGAAATTTTGCCTAATTCCCTTTTGTATGTAACAGGTAACAAAACATATCCTTCATTGTCCTTTTGAACTTCTCTTGAAATTGCGCTTTTTATAAGCTTCAAAAGATCGTCGATATATATAAGCTCCATAACCCTCTTTGGGTCGTTAACTTGTATAGGAAGGTCGTTTGCAATGTTATGACAAAACGTCGCAACCGCGCTATTATAATTCGGGCGACACCATTTACCGAATACATTCGGAAGTTTAAAAACAAAAACGTCAACGTCGTTTTTCTTACCATAGTCAAAAACGGCTTTTTCCGCCGCACGTTTACTTATTCCGTAGGCATTGCTAAGATCTGATTGGATCGAAGACGTTATAAGTATCGGAACTTTTGTCTCTCTTTTTTCAAGTTCCGACACCACATATTCTGTAAAATTTGCGTTTCCCGTTTCAAATTCATCCTCTGTTTTGGGGCGGTTAACCCCCGCTAGGTGAACAACAAAATCACAGCATTTTATGTACTCTTGAAACAAAGTTGCTGGGGTGTCTATATCCGCCCCAAAAAGTTCATAGCTACCCTCAAACCTTGATAGCTCTGCTACAAGGTTTCTTCCGATAAATCCTTTTGCTCCTGTTATCAAGATTTTCATATCTAGACTAACCCTTCTTCATTCGAACCGTTCTTTTCAAGCTGTGCTTTTATATAAGGAAGATCTAAAAGTAATTTTTTTATTCCATCAATATCAAGAAGTTCCCCGTTCGAGGTGTAATCCTCCATAAGGCTAACCTTGTCATTTCCCGACACAGTATATTTTGCATAGTTCAAGTCGCGCGTGTCGTTCGGTATTCTGTAAAAGTCGTCTATCCTTTGCGCACCTATTAGTTCTTCGCGCGATATTAACGTTTCATGTTTCTTTTCTCCGTGACGAGTTCCGATAACTTTAACGGAGGATTTGTTGGAGAATAGCTCGTTAACCGCTTCTGCAAGGTCTTTAACCGTCGAAGCCGGAGCTATAGGGATAAACGTATCGCCTTGATTTCCGTTTAAAAACGCATACAACACAAGGTCTACCGCCTCGTCGAGTGACATCAAAAATCTTGTCATGTCGGGGTCAGTAACTGTCAAGTCAAGTCCGGCTTTAATTTGATTAACAAAAAGCGGAATAACAGAACCTCTCGACGCCATAACGTTGCCGTAGCGGGTTATATTAAACACCGTTCCACCGTCGCCAACACTTCTAGCGTACGCCCGAACAACTTTTTCCGCCATAGATTTCGAGATGCCCATAGCATTAATCGGATAGACTGCTTTGTCTGTCGAAAGAAGAACAAACCTTTTAACACCGTTTTTAAACGCAGCTTTAATCGCGTTTTCTGTGCCGTTTACGTTAGTTCTAACCGCTTCCATCGGATAAAATTCACACGACGGAACCTGTTTAAGCGCGGCGGCATGGAAAACATAGTCTACGCCGTGCATAGCAGTATCAAGACTTTCATAATCACGCACATCTCCTATAAAAAACTTAACCTTTTCATTTTTAAGTTTAGTACGCATATCGTCTTGTTTCTTTTCGTCACGCGAAAAAATCCGGATTTCTTTAAGCCCCGAATCTAAAAATCTTCTGAGCACTGCGTTTCCAAACGACCCGGTTCCCCCTGTTATCAAAAGCACCTTTCCGTCAAAATCATTGCTTACACGTTTTAAAAAATTATTGTCCTGAGACATTTTCCCCACCATCTTTCTTAGTAATTTAAAAATCATTTTTGTCGTTCAATTGTCTATATCAACTCGTCTTTAACATTTAATATCTCAAGAGTTTCTTTAAAGCTTGGTTGTTTTTTGTCCTTTTCCGAAAGTAAAGGCTCAATGTTATTAGTCGGCCAGTCTATACCTATGTCGGGATCATCAAACCTAATTCCAAGTTCATCCCCCGCATCATACAACCTTGTGCATTTATAAACAAACTCTGCTTCATCAGACAAAACCATAAACCCATGTGCAAACCCTTCAGGTATATAAAACTGTCGATTGTTTTTCTCCGAAAGAATGGCCGAGGTCCATTTTCCAAAAGTATCGCTGTCTTTTCGCATATCGACCGCAACGTCGTAAACCTCTCCTTTTATAACACGAACAAGCTTGCCTTGTGGATTGTTAACTTGCATATGAAGTCCACGAAGCACACCTTTTTTGGATTTCGATTGATTGTCTTGCACAAACGTAACATCAAGTCCGTTGTCGTCAAAATCCTTTTTGTTGTAAGTCTCCATAAAATATCCTCTGTCGTCGCCAAGCTTGACAGGTTCTATTATCATAACCCCTTCGATAAACGTCTTAGTAAATTTAAACTGTCCCATAACATCCTCTTTTATTAATCTATTTTATAACCGCCAAAACCGTTGTTAACATAACCTTTACATCTTTGAAAAAATCAAAATTTTCAAGATAATTTAAATTAAGCTTCATCTTTTGCGGAAGTATTTTTTTTATATAAATCTCGTCTGGATTTTTCGCGCCTTCGAGAAGTTGTTCTTCGTCTTTAAAGTCTATGCTCGCCGGCGATGTCACGCCAGCAGGAAGTAAAAGTGTTGCCATCATCTCGTCTGTATAATGTTCGACGTATTTCATAACTTCGGGACGTGTTCCAACAAACGACATGTCACCCAAAAAAACATTTATAACCTGTGGCATCTCGTCTAACCGTAGTTTTCTAAGAACCCCCCCAACCCTTGTTATTCTGCTATCGCCGCGAAGTGTTACAAGCGAACCTTTTTTTTCAGCGTCTTGAACCATCGACCGAAACTTAAATATCTTAAATATTTTCATGTTTGTTGTAACACGTTGTTGACGAAAAAAAACAGGGCCTTTTGAATCGAACTTAATAAATAGCGCTATCACAACAAAAAAAGGCGAAAACAACACCATCAACACAAACGAAACAACTATATCAAACATTCTTTTTAAAAAAAGCGACGCTTTTCTTTTCTTCAACAACTCGTAAAAATACAAAACTCGTTCGTTTTGCATCTGTTTGGGAGCATCTTTTATGTTGGCTAACATTTCAAATCCTCCGCAATCTCGGCTAGTTTTTCACATATATATATAACTTGTTTGTCATTTAACGTACTGTAAAGAGGAAGGGTTATCTCGTTTTTATAAAGGTTGTACGCGTTGTCAAAGTCTTTTATATCGTGCCCCAAATTTTTATATGCCGTCATCATAGGAAGCGGTTTAAAATGAACGTTAGCCGCAACCCCTTGCTTTGCAAGTTTAGTTATTATCTCGTTCCTTTTTTGTTCTGAAACATTATCAAATCTTATCGGATAAAGGTGGTAGTTCCCGTCATGTTGCTCACTTGTTTGAGAATATGTTTTTATACCTAACTTTAAAATATGCTTATCATAAAGTTCGCTTAAAGCTTTTCTTTTTTCGGTCAATCCGTCATATCTTGAAAGTTGAACGCGTCCAATCGACGCCAAAATATCGGTCATGTTGCATTTATAGCCCGGCAAAATTATATCATATTCCCAAGCACCGAGTTTTGTTTTTGCAAACGCGTCTTTGTTTTGTCCGTGGAGTGAATATAACATAAACTTGTTGTAGATCTCGTCACACGAAATGTTTCCAACATCCTTAAAACAAACCGCCCCGCCTTCGGCAGTCGTGAGATTTTTAACAGCATGGAATGAAAAACAAGCAAAATCTGAACAATTAGCAACGTTTTTACCCTTATACATCGAACCAAAAGAATGGGCACAATCCCCAATTACGGCAATCCTGCCAAGCTGTTTTTGCATCTCGCTTTCGGGGTTAAACAGGTTTTTCGCCTCTTCAACAGCAGCAAATATTCCGTCGTAGTCGACCGGTATTCCTCCAAAATCAACCGCAATTATAGCTTTTGTTTTTTCTGTTATCGCTTTTCTTATCCCGTCTGTCGAGATATGCGGTCTGTCCTTTTCGCTGTCAACAAAAACAATATTTGCTCCAACGTGGCACACAACGCTAGCGGAAGAAGTATAAGTATATGCCGGAACGATTACCTCGTCCCCCGGTTTTACCCCTAAAATTCTAAGCGAAAGTTCAAGCGCTGCTGTTGCCGAATTAAGGCACGCAGTTTTTGTTGCGCCACAATATTCGGTTATCTCTTGCTCAAACCCCTTTGTTTCGGGTCCTGTCGTTATCCAACCCGAGAGCACGGCTTTGTGCGCATTATTTGCCTCGATTTCGGTCATATCGGGCGGCGAAAACGGAACTTTCATTTATATTATCATCCTTTTTTTGGGGCTTCGCAATGTTTTTTGTTGTTATTCTTAAAACACAAAAATTGCATTTGAATTATTTTCTTCAAACTACCCCTAGTTTTATTATTGCTGTGTTGGTGTTATTTGAAATGTCGGAACCATATCAACAACTGTTGTCACAACCTCTTGGGTTTTGTTTTCATACGCTATCTTTTTAAGTTCCAAAAGCTTTTCGAAAAATTTATCTTTGTCTATTTCGGAAAGATTTCCAATGAAAATTTTGTTGTTTGAGGTATCTGTTATTCCCTCTTCGCTTAAAAGTAGTTCTTCAAACAACTTTTCACCCGGTCTTAGCCCGGTAAAAACTATCTCTATATCACGATACGGAATAAATCCCGCAAGCCTAATAAGATTTTCGGCAAGGTCCAAAATCTTAACCGGTTGCCCCATGTCAAGAATAAAAATCTCCCCACCATTTGCCATCTCGGAAGCTTTAATAACAAGGTTGACCGCTTCAGAAATCGTCATGAAATATCGAACTATGTCGGGATGTGTGATGGTTACGGGGCCGCCCCTCGAAATCTGTTCTTTAAAAAGTGGAATAACCGAACCGTTTGAGCCGAGAACGTTTCCAAACCTAACCGCGACAAACTTTGTTTTGCTGTTTTTGTGCATAGCTTGAATTACCATCTCGCAAATACGTTTAGTTGCGCCCATAATACTTGTCGGGTTAACCGCTTTGTCTGTTGAAATTAACACAAACGTCTCAACCGCGTATCTATCTGCCGAAATTGCTAAATTATATGTCCCACAAACGTTGTTTTTAACCGCTTCTTCGGGGCTTATCTCCATAAGAGGAACATGTTTATGTGCCGCCGCGTGGAAGATTGTGTTCGGGCGCTCGCGTTTTATAATCTCGTCAATTTTTTTACTATCTCTAACCGACGCTATCAAAACTTCAATCGGAATATCTGTTTTGTTTTGTTGCCTTAAATTTTGTTCAGTTTCATAAGTGCTGTTTTCATATATGTCAACTAATATTAGTTTCTTTGGAGAACTTGCTAAAACCTGTCTGCAAAGCTCAGAACCAATTGAGCCGCCGCCGCCCGTCACCATTACGACTTTATCCTTAATATTTTGATAAACCGACTTTTCAAGTTCTATCTCGTCGCGTCCCAAAAGATCCTCAACCCTAACGTCACGAACGGTTGCCAGAAGATCTTTTCCATCGCTTATAAGTTTGCTTATGTCGGGCAAAAGACGCATGTCACAATTTGTTTTAGCGCATATATTAAGTATACGCTTTTTCTCTTGTTCCGTTGCGGAAGGAATAGCGACCAATATTGTATCAATCTCACACATCGTTACAAGTTCGGGAATGTTCTTTGTCTCCCCCATAATCTTAATACCCATTATCGCGCGTCCAATTTTTTGTGGGTTATCGTCAACTGCGCAAACAATGTTGTAATCGGTCGAGACATCTTTAAAAATCTCGTGCAACAACGTCGACGCCGCCTCGCCACCACCTACCACCATAACTCTTTTTCGCATAGACCCAGCGTTTGTAACTTTTGTATTTCGTATCATTCGATAAGTTAGACGCGAATAAAGGGTAAGCGACGTTGCGAAAAGCGACGACACAAGGTATATAGAAATTGGGACCCTTCTTTCGGTATATATAAGTGTAGTTATAATCAAAAAAGCTGCAATAGCAAAGAAAGAAGCCATAGCACAACGAAAGAATTCATATATCTCGGCATATCGCCAAAGACTGTCATACATCCCCATTACTATATAAACTATTTCAAAACAAAGCACAAACAAAACACAACTTGAAACAAGCATGCTAAGATATACATCAATCGAGGTTCTTCCTGATATTAAAATCCATGTCAAAAGATACGCCGTAGTAACACAGGTTATATCAAGCAACATTAAAAGACGCTTTCTGTTTTTTTGGAAAAATCCTTGTTTAACCATATTGTTTCCTCGACTTGTCAATCTAATATTAAATTTGAATACATATTTAATATATTTTACAACAAATAAGCAAAATAATCAACCAAAACCGCTATATATAAAATACGGTTATTTTTATGATACTAAAAAAATCTCATATTTTGTCGCTTCGACGACGTTTTCAGACCTATTGCTACATTTAAAATCATGTATATTTGTTTTGTTGCTGTCACACAACGATAAAAAAAGAATAGTATGTGTTAAGACTATAACAGTTAGGAGGTGGCGGCCATGAAAAGAGCAACTTATATGTTACCGAGATACGCGCTTGCGGTTTCTCTTGGAATACTGTTAAGTTTTATTCTTCCCGAAACGGCCTTAATAATCGTTACAACGGTTATCTTTTCGTCTTCGCTAGCGGTCATAGTTTTGTATTATCGCTGAATTTAGGAGGTTGTTTACATGCAAATAGTAGTTGTTAAAAGCCCAAAAGCACTTAAAGGTATATTACGATTTGTCTTTAAGATAAAAAAATCCGAACAGTAGAAAATATTTATCCTTCTTTTCACGTGAAGCATGCGGAATTTTTTCGCATGCTTTTATCATATATCGTTTATTAGTTGCATAAACTTTGATAACGTGAAAAGGAGGATTTTTATGGACAACAATTTTTCTAAAACTATTCTTTCGTCAAACGAGATAATCTGTGAAACAAATGTAGAACTTTCTGTCGAAGACGAGCTTTCTATTCCCGACTATCGCCCGTCGGTGTTTAAAGTTTTAAAGGTTATTTCAGAGCCAGTAATCATGCAAAAACTTATCGTTGGCAGCCGCATTACTGTAGAGGGTTACGTCAAAGCAACCGTAATCTATCTTTCAGACGAAAAACCCGGAATCTTTGGAGTTGGAACAAGGCTTGCGTTTTCTAAACAACTTGACGCAAAAGAGGACTCGGGAGATACAGGAAGTGTCTTTGCGGTTCCAAAAATTTCATACCTAAATTGCAGGGCAACAAACAAGCGTAAACTAGACGTACGAGGCGCAGTTCAAGTTGACATCAAAGCGGTTAAAGAAAAACATCTTGAAATAGTCGAGGGAAAAGACAGGGGAAAAGTCGAATTTCTAAACACTTCAATAGAGGGTGTGCGTGTGGTCGAACAAGTCGAAAAAAGGTTCACCATCGAAGAGGATATCGAGATCGAATCTATAGAAGGAATGACGCCGGAACTTATACGAAACTCTACCGAAGCTGTCATAGAAAGTGCTGTTTGTTTGGACTGTTACATCGAAGTTTCCGGATATTTTATCGTTTCAACAGCGTTTTCTTATTGTAATGATGAAGATTATTTTGTACGGCGTTTTGTTTATACCGTACCTTTTAATCAAACGATTGATGCACAAAATGTCAACCCTTCACTTGGAGCAATTGCAGACATCAACATAATTTCGGCATCGGTTCAAAGCGAACGCATAAGCGGCGGGGTTAACGAAGTTTCGATAACCTCTGTCATAACCGCTTCCGCTATAGAACCACAAATTATCTCGGCGGCTGTCGATGCTTTTTCTCCGAAATATGAAGTCTCGCTTGAAACCACGTCGGTTACATTTCAAAAAGAAAATCTCGACATTAATTTAAAGTTTGAAACGTCCACAAAAGCAACAAAAGCTGCCGGTCAAAAGTTGATCGATTGTTTTGTGTCGGGAGAGACAGTTTTCGCCGAAATTACCGAAAATGGCATAGTTAACGGCAAAGGAGAAATTTGTTTAGTTCTCTCGTTTGGAGATGATGTCGAAACAAAAGAAACAACGTTTGACTTCACCCTTTCGTTAAACAAACAAACAGAACCTTCTGCACAAGGCCTTAAGCTTCCTGTAATAATTGAGAAAGTAGATTTTATCGAGCAAGAGCAATCTGTCGATATCCAACTTAGTGGATACATTAAAAGCAATAGTTTTTGTTCCGATAGAGTTGATGTAATAACAAGAATAGATGTGAATCAAGATAACGTAAAGCAAAAATCCCCATATTCGTTAAGCGTTTATTATTCGCCCGGCGACGAGTGGGTTTTTGATATCGCAAAACGTTTTAATTCCTCGGCTAAGATAATTAAACAGGAAAACGGAATTTCAAGCGAACTTATTGAAAACCCTTTGATGCTAATAATTCCGAATCTTTCGGTTTAAGGAGAAAAGAAAAATGGAAAATATTTATAGAGACATTGCTAAAAGAACAAACGGCGAAGTTTTTATCGGGGTTGTGGGCCCCGTTAGAACCGGCAAATCAACCTTCATAAAAAAGGTTATGGATACACTTGTCATCCCAAACATTAAAGATAGCCTTCAACGCGAAAGAACAGTTGACGAGCTTCCACAATCGGCGGCAGGCAAAACAATCATGACGACCGAGCCTAAGTTCATTCCCGAACAGGCTATCGAAGTTGAACTTGAGGATAACACAAATCTGCGTCTACGTTTGATAGATTGTGTCGGGTACATCGTAGATGGAGCAATCGGTCACGTCGAAAACGAACAACCACGCATGGTAATCTCGCCTTGGTATGACGGAGAGGTTCCGTTTAATGTCGCCGCCGAGACCGGAACAAAAAAAGTTATAACGGAACATTCGACAATAGGTATCGTAATTACTACCGACGGTTCAATAACAAACATAGGTCGTTCGGAATATGAAGGCCCCGAGCGCAGGGTTGTAAACGAACTTAAGATGCTTAACAAACCGTTTGTCATGCTTCTCAACTGTTTAAATCCACGTTCAGAACAAAGTATCGGTCTTGCTATGATGCTCCAATCTGAATACGATGTTCCCGTTTTGCCTATAAACTGTCTCGAACTTGACGAAACTATGTTAAAAAGAATTTTAACGCTTGTTACAAGTGAATTCCCCGTTCATCAAATCAACTTCAACCTTCCCGGTTGGGTCAATTTTCTTCCGCGTGAACATAAAGTTAAGTCGGACATATACGGAACAATTCGATATTTTTGTTCCAACGTGAGTAAGATGCGTGACGTTGGGGTTTTAATCCCCGAATTTGAGGAATGCGAGTCGATTGAAACGGCGCAAAAAGTTTCGGCTGACCTTGGAAACGGAACTATCGAGATTGAGATAAATCTTCCGAACGACCTATTCTACAAGACAATTGGCGAGATGACAGGAATCGATGTATCAGACGAGGCTAGTTTGTTCTGTTCGTTCGCCGAACTCGCCGCCATGAAAGAAAGCTACTCAAAGGTTATTGCCGCCGTAGAGCAAGCAAAAGCTACCGGTTACGGAATTGTTATGCCAACCATCGACGAACTTCGACTCGAAGAACCCGAGATAATGAACCAAGGCGGAAAATACGGAGTTCGACTCAAAGCCTCTGCCCCGTCTATCCACATGCTTTCCGCCGACATTACAACCGAGATAAATCCAATCGTTGGAAGCGAAAAGCAATCGGAAGAACTTGTTATGTATCTACTCGGCGAGTTCGAGGAAAATCCTCTAAAGATCTGGCAATCTAACATATTCGGAAAATCGCTTAACGAGCTTGTCAACGAAGGTCTCCAAAACAAGCTGACCCGTTTGCCCGCAGAAGCAAGAGGAAAACTCCAACAGACGCTAGAGGGAATTATAAATGAGGGTTGCAACGGATTAGTTTGCATTATACTTTAATATTTTAAAATAATTAGTGAATTTTAAACGCAAAACATAAAAACCGCCTCTATCAAAGGGGCGGTTTTTAAATGTAAATATATTAAATTAAAACTATAAACATATATCTTCAGCAGTATCAAATAAAAAAGTACTTATAATAACATTACCTTGTTCCCTTGGTTTCAAAGTTAGTTTTTAAACGTAATAATTATAACAAAAAAATGTTGCAACAAAACTTAAATTTTGCTACAACACTTTTTATTGTTAAATGTAAAAAACTGTTCCCTAATTAATGCACAATCCTATTTGAATTTCCTTTGTTTTGCGACTGTTGTTGTGGTTGTTGGCGATTAGGGTTTGGATTTTGGGCGGCGTTCTGGTTGTGTTGTCTTGGCTGTTGCCCGTTACCATTCGGTCGTCCTTGTCCGTTGCTAGGCTGTTTAGCAGATGACGATTTACGTTGTTGCTGGGGCGGTCTGTTGTCTTGAGCGCCGTTGCGAGACGTACTAGTTTGCTTAGGAATCTGCATCGTTATGCTGCTTGTATTTGATTTTTGCTTCTGCGAACTTTTTTGTGAAGAACTTTGCTTATCCCCAAACATAGGAGGGTAACTTGCTTTTTGAACGGGATCCCTCTTTTGAGATTGGAGTTGGTCGATACGTTTGTTCATACTCTCGTTTTGAACATTAAGTTCATCGACTTGGCGCTTAAGGTTAAGCGCGATTTGTTGGAAATTCTTCTTTTCGGCGTCTATACTTGTCGCAAATGTTTTCAAATTATTGTTATCATTTTGCAACTTATTAAGCGTCGAAAGAAGTCTTTCGTTATCACTTTTAAGTTTGTTAATCGTCGCAAGAAGGTTACCTTTTTCGTTTGCAAGTCCCGTAGCCACCATTCTGTTGTCGTTAGCAATCTTTTGAACGCTTCCTGCATTATTTTTAAGGTTATTAACCTCTGAAGCCATCTGTTCGAGTTGTTTTTTAAGCTTTTGGTTTTCAACGGTAACTGCGTTGATGTATTCAGAAACCTTGGTTTGATATTCTTGCCAATCTTTTTCGCGACTATCAAGATCGTTTTTCTCTTTAAGATTTTGTTCAATCTCGTCAAGCAACTTTTTGTTTTCTTCAAGTTGTTTTTCACTTTCTTGATTCAAGAGCTTTGTTTGTTCAGACAGTTCTTTGTTTGCTTCGTCAAGATTACTGTTATCCAACGTAAGCTTTTGAATTGTCTCGTTAGCATTTTTGTTTTCAAGCAAAAGTTTTTGATTGGCTTCGCCAAAACTCTTGTTTTCTTGTGTAAGCGAATTATACGCTTCGCCCAAATTTTTGCTTTCTTGTGAAAGCTTTTGATATGCTTCTCCGAGATTTTTACTCTCTTGTGAAAGTAATTGGTAAGCTTCTCCCAAAGTCTTATTCTCTTGCGAGAGTTGTTGGTTAGCATCCCCTACTATCATATTTTCTTGTGTAAGAGTTTTGTTAAGCTCGCCTAACTCCACTAATTCTTGCGAGATTTTCTCATTTTGTTCAGTTATCAAAGCGCTCTCTTGCGAAAGCTTTTGGTTTTGTTCTGTAATCTCAACGTTCTCTTGCGAAAGTCTTTGATTTTGTTCAACAACCGCGTCTTTCTCTTGCGAAAGCTTTTGATTTTGTTCCGTAACCTCAACATTCTCTTGCAAAAGTCTTTGATTTTGTTCAACAACCGCGTCTTTCTCTTGCGAAAG
>CAYJFO010000036.1:0-16120 GCA_964369645.1 uncultured Oscillospiraceae bacterium
CCTTAGGAGGGACGCACACTATCCATTATGTTATGAGGGCATATTCTGTTAGCTTTTCAAAAACAAAATTTTGTTTTTCGGAATAGATTTTTTTAATTCTACATAGATATTATAATGATTTTATTTAAGAAAATCAATCGAAATTTTAATATTTTTGATGTAATTAATTTTTTGATTTTGAAATAAAGTGTTTTTATCTGAAAAAAAGACCTGTTTTCCTATATTATTACGAAAAATCAAATTTTTATAAATTATTTGATTTTTGGTTGCTCTATACTATTAATTCTGATATTATGTATACAATACTAAAAAGATTTTGGAGAACTGTTATGAAACAAAGAACAGAAAAGCTTTTTGAACAACTGCTACAACGTAGGGCAGATCTTGTGCCGCAAAGCGACAACATAAAACAGATGCTTGACATGATGATCGAGACCTATAAAAAAGGCGGAAAGATTTTGGTTTGCGGAAACGGCGGAAGCAACTCGGACGCAGAACATATTGTTGCCGAGCTTATGAAAGGTTTTATGCTTAAAAGAAAACTGCCGGAAGACTTGAAGGCGAAGATGGCGGATCTTTTTGGATATGACGGAGAGTTTTTGGCGGATAATCTTCAAGGATCTTTGCCCGCGATTAACCTTAATGCCCATTGCTCGCTTATGTCCGCATACGGAAACGACGTCGCTTCGGTTTATGCATATGCGCAACAGGTTTATGGTTTTTCGAAACCAGAAGACATGCTTTTGTGTTTAAGCACTTCGGGAATGGCGAGGAACGTTCGCTATGCTGCAAAGTTTGCGAAGATAATAGGTCTTCCTGTCGCGTCGCTTACCGGCGAATCGGGTGGTAAACTTAAATATGTTTCAAACTGCACAGTGTTTGCGCCAAGTTCAGAAACGCACATCATTCAAGAGTATCATCTTTCGATATACCACTTTTTGTGTGCGGCGGTTGAATCGGAATTTTTTGACGAATAGCCATGATAAATTAGCGGCAACATGTAGTTTGCCGCTTTTGTTTTATTGTTATTACTTTTAAGGAGAATTTTTGTTGATAAAGGGTGAACTTTTAGCTCCGGCTGGTGATTTTGAATGTCTTGATGCCGCGCTTTATTTTGGGGCAGACGCGGTTTATATAGGCGGAGAGTTTATGCAACTTCGTGCGAAAGCCGCGGCTTTTTCGTTGGCTGATATAGAAAAAGCGGCAACACTTTGTAGGGAAAAAGGAAAGAAACTATACGTAACGGTTAACAGCTTTGCAAACAACCAAGAGATTGCAAAGCTTTTTGATTATGGTAAGGCGCTTAATGATGCAGGGGTAGACGCCGCAATAGTGTCTGATATAGGCGCGCTTGATGCGCTTAAAAAAGGTTGCCCCGACCTTGAAATACACATTAGCACCCAAGCAAACTGTATGAACTATGGTTCCGCTAACGTATATTATAATATGGGTGCAAAAAGGATAGTCCTCGCTAGGGAACTTACCCTTTCGGATATAGCCGAAATAAGGGCGAACACAAACAAGCAACTTGAGCTTGAAACATTTGTGCATGGCGCGATGTGTATGGCGTATTCAGGACGATGTCTTATAAGTTCATATCTAACCGGACGAAGCGGAAACAGGGGAGACTGTGCCCAAAGTTGTCGTTGGAGTTATGGGTTAGTCGAACAAAAGCGTCCAGACGAGATGTTTACCGTTGAAGAAAGTGAAAACGGAATGGCGATATTAAGTTCGGAAGATCTTAACTGTCTTTCGTTTTTGGACAAGATAGCGAATGCCGGCGTCGTTTCGTTTAAAATAGAAGGACGAATGAAATCAAGGTTTTATGTCGCCTCAACCGTCAACGCATACCGCAAACGAATGGACGGCGTCGGAGAAGTTGACGATCTTCAAAAAGAACTTTCAAGCTTGAGTCACAGACCGTATTCAAACGGCTTTTATCTTGGCGAACGCGGGAAATACGTTGAGAACGTAAACGGTTATATAAGAGATTGTACAGTGGCGGCGCTCGTCACAGAGGATATGCAAGACGGAAAAGTTACCGTTATGCAACGCAACTATTTCAAAAAGGGCGACCGACTTGAGGTTGTGTCACCAAACTCGATAGGCGAAAGTTTTGTTTGTGATTTAATAATCAATAAAAATGGCGATGTTTGCGACAAAGCCAACAAGGCGACTGAAACGGTGACGTTGTCGTGTGATATTCCTCTTAAAAAGGGAGATTTTTTGCGGACAAGACAAACAGAATATGACAAGGATAGGGCGGTATGGTGAACGTTGAGATTCTTGCCCCATGTGGCGGAAAAGAACAGCTGATAGCGGCGGTTAGAAGCGGAGCAAACGCCGTTTATCTAGGTCTTTGCGGACACAACGCAAGGGCAAAAGCCGAGAATTTCGATTGCGAAACGCTTGTTTGGGCGGTTGGTTTTTGTCATGCGCGTAACGTTAAAGTATATGTAACATTAAACACTATAGTAACAGACGACGAGATACCCGAGATAATGGAGGCGTTAAGGCTTGTTTCAAAAGCGGGGGCAGACGCTGTTATTGTTCAAGATCTTGCGGTTGCAAAACTTGTTAAAGAATGTTGCAAAGGTGTTGAACTTCATGCGTCAACCCAGATGGCGGTACACAATGTATCGGGGGTCAAGGCGCTTGAAAAACTGGGTTTTTCTCGCGTAGTTCTCGCGCGGGAACTGACACTTTGCGAGATAGAACATATAACAAAAAATGTTTCGATTGAAACCGAGGTTTTTATACACGGTGCGCTGTGTGTTTCGATGTCGGGTTGTTGCTATTTATCTTCAATCTTAGGGCAGATGAGCGGAAACAGGGGGAAATGCAAAGGGCCTTGCAGGCTTAATTTTAGGGCGAACGACCGAGAATTTATACTGTCTCTTAAAGATATGTCACAGATAGATTATGTTAAAAAGCTTTCCGAGATTGGGGTTTCGTCCTTTAAAATCGAGGGAAGACTTAAAAGTGCAGAATACGTTGCGCTTGCGACAGATGCGGTTTTAAAGGCTGAAAACGGCGAACAATATGAAACAAAGCAACTTGAAGCGGCGTTTTCACGGAGCGGGTTTACCGATGGATATATATCGGGTCGTCGCGATATCGAGATGTTTGGGATTAGAACCCAAAACGACAAACAAAAAACAGAACAGCTTGGGAAAAAGCCAAACGAACTTTTTCGAAGAGAACGACAGGCGGTAGCAATTAAAACGTTTATCGAGATAACAAAAGAAAAGTCTATCTTAAAAATATCAGACGGCTTAAATGAAGTTGAAACAGTTTTCGAGGGTGGACAAGTTCCGATAAAAAGCCCGACAAGCTATGATACGGCGTTTCAAAGTGTTGCAAAAACGGGAGGAACTCCTTTTTTTGTAGACGAGTTTGTACTTGTTAACAAACAACAGCTTTTTATAAACGGTTCAAACATAAACGCGGCGCGAAAAAAGTTGCTCGAAGAGTTGCTTTTAAAACGAGAACGGCCACAACCGAAAGAGTTTTGTGAATATGAAAAAGTTGTTTATAAAAAAAGAGAAAAAAATTCAAACAATTTTGTTAGTATTAGATTTGAAACGTATTTTCAAACTCGAAACTGTACTGACCAACAGCTTGTAGATTTTTCACTTCCTATCGACGAGATTATAAAAAACATCGACGAGATACAAGAGAGAGAGTTAAAACCCAAGATAGAAATACCGCGGTTGGTTTTTCCATTAGATGAACAAGGGATAGAACAAAAGTTAGACAAGCTTAAAAGCTATGGTCTTGATACCGTGACGGCGTCAAACATTGGCGGAATATATATGGGAACCGAAAGAGGTCTTAATGTCGAAGGGGGATTTGGTTTAAACATATTAAACAGCTTGTCGTTGGAACAATATAGGCTGCTTGGGGTTTGTCGCTCCGAGTTGTCGTTTGAACTTTCGGCAAACAAGATAAAGGATATACAAAACAACATCGATGTTGGTATAGCTGTATACGGATTTTTGCCGCTCATGTTTTTTAGAAACTGTCCGGCAAAGACAAAAAAAGGTTGTGAAAACTGTGGCGGTACAGCAAAGATTATCGACCGAATGAATAAACAGTTCACCATTTTATGTAGGCAAAAAAGATATTCGGCGCTTTTAAATCAAGTTTGTTTAGATGTTACAAAAAGGAATATTGAGGGTGTAAATTACAAAATGTATTATTTTACGACCGAAACTCCCGAAAGATGTTGTGAAATAGTTAACGGTACAGAGCAAAAGGAACAAGACATTAGTTTTACAAACGGCTTATATTTTAGAGAATTAATATAAAACGAAAGGCAGAATGAATATGCAACTTTTAAAACAAAGGATATTGAAAGACGGAACGGTTCGAGAGGGTAAGATAATCAAGGTGGACAGTTTTTTAAACCACCAAGTGGACACCGTGTTGATGGATGAGATGGGCAAAGAGTTTGCAAAACGGTTTGAGGGCGAGAAGATAACCAAGATACTAACTATCGAAGCGTCGGGGATAGCTATAGCGGTTATGGCGGCGAAACATTTTGGAAATGTTCCGGTTGTGTTTGCGAAAAAATCTGCGTCAAAAAACTTGAACAAAGAAGAACTTTTGACGGCAAAGGTTCATTCGTATACAAGAGATGTTACATATGACATTCAAGTTTCGGGACGGTTTATCATGAAAGAAGATAACATTTTAATTTTAGACGATTTTCTCGCAAACGGACAGGCGCTTTTGGGACTTATCGACCTTTTAAAGCAAGCCGGAGCGACGCTTGCTGGATGTGGAATAGTTATTGAAAAAGGCTTCCAAGACGGCGGCGACATAGTCAGAGGAACAGGGGTTAGAGTTGAATCTCTCGCAATAATAAAATCAATTAAAGATGGTAAAATTTTGTTTGAAGATTAATTGATATTGCAATTAATTTGTTGTATAATTATATTGATATACTTATACCTTAAACCTTGAAGTTATTAAAGGTGTTTGAATTTGAGCACAAGGGAAACAGTCAGACTTATTAAGGTTTGCGATTAAATGCTCGGATATGTGGTTGCAGAAAGGAATATAATTATAAGTTTGGTAAGTTTGAACAAAGATAAAGCTAAATCTGTGTTTAAAATGGGATACCCAAGGAAGATTGCGCTTGGGTTTTTGTGTGTAATAATTATAGGAACTGTTTTGCTAAGTCTTCCTATATCGACCAAAGACAGAACTGCGACAAATTTTGTCGACAGTTTCTTCACGGCGGTTTCCGCCTCGTGTGTAACCGGACTTGTAGTATACGATACGTTTGCACATTGGTCTTTGTTCGGTCAACTGGTCATTCTGACGATGATCCAGATAGGTGGGCTTGGTTTTATTGCGCTTATTGTTTCGTTTTATTTTTTCACAAACAAAAAAATTGGGCTTGAAACAAGAGGCCTTGTCATGGAAAGTCTTAATGGTATGCAACTTAGCGGTATAGTAAGACTAGCGCGGTTTATGATTGTTGGGTCTTTAATAGTCGAACTGCTCGGCGCAATTTTACTTTCGCTTCGGTTTATACCACAGCTAGGGTTGTTAAACGGAATTTATACAAGTGTTTTTTTATCAATTTCAGCGTTTTGCAACGCAGGGTTTGACATTCTCGGCGTCAACGGCCAGTTTTCGTCGCTTACTTCATACAACGACGACCCTTATATACTTTCAATAATAATGGTTCTCATAATTCTTGGGGGATTGGGCTTTTTTGTTTGGTCCGATCTTATTAAAAACAAGTTTAACTTTAAAAGCTATTCGCTTCATTCAAAGCTTGTCATAACGGTTTCGGCGTTTTTAATTGCTTTCGGAGCGGTCTATTTTTTTATAGTCGAATATAACCATTCGCTTGAAGGGATGTCGCTTGTTGATAAGCTGTTTAACTCGTTGTTTGGCGCGGTAACACCGAGAACCGCAGGTTTTAACTCGGTTGATCAAACAAAGTTTAGCGCAGGCGGGCAAACGATTACAACGCTTTTAATGGCTGTTGGCGGAAGCCCCGGCTCGACCGCGGGTGGGCTTAAAACCGTAACTTTAGCCGTGCTTTTTATCTCGCTTAGAAAAACGCTTAGACCCAACAAGGGGGACAGCTATTTCGGAAGAAGTATTGAAGACGGAATAGAGAAAAAGGCGTTTTCGATAGCGGCAATATATTTTTCGCTTATAATCTTCGGTTGTCTTGTTCTTTCGGCGCTTTTGCCAAGCGAACCGCTCGACAAAGTCGTGTTCGAGGTTTTTTCCGCAATGGGAACAATTGGCCTTTCGCTTGGAACTACTTCCGCGTTAACCGTTCCGGCAAAAATTGTGATAGCGTTTTTGATGTTTTGTGGACGGGTTGGAAGCCTTACGTTTATTATGATATTTAAAGACGCGGTTCAAGTTCAAACCGGACTTACGCGACCGAAAGAGAAGGTTAGCGTAGGATAGTTTTAGAGAATTAGAAATTAAGGTTTTGCCAAAAACTTTTTAACAGTTGGTGTTAATGATTATGTTTTTTTCAAAATATGGAGGGAAAAATGAAAACGGTTTTAATAATAGGACTTGGAAGATTTGGAATTGAACTTGCGAAAAAGTTTATATCACTCGGTTGCGAGGTTATGATAGTTGACCAAAACGAGGATAACATAGACGAGCTTGTATCTATCTCGACAAACATTCAAATCGGAGATTGTACAAAGCTTGAGGTTTTGAAATCAATCGGAGTTTCGGATTTTGACCTGTGTTACGTTTGTATCGGGGAAGATTTTAGAAGTAGCCTAATAATAACGGCTTTACTTAAAGATCTTGGAGCAAAAAGGGTTTTAAGCAAAGCCGGAAGTAAGCTTCATGAAGAGTTTCTGTTGAGAAATGGAGCCGACGAGGTTATATATGCCGAAAAGGTTGTTGCCGAAAAATACGCTATTATGAATTCATCAGACAACTATTTTGACTTTATGCAGTTTTCCGGGGATTATTCGATATTTGAGATTGAACCTAAACAAAGCTGGATAGGGAAAACGATAGCAGAAGTTAACGTCAGAAATAAGTTTAATATCTCGATACTCGCGGTTAAAAACGACGACATTGTTTTGCCGATGCCCGGCGCAGACCATATGTTTGAAGAATGTCAAAGGATAATGATTTTTGGCAAAAAAGGCATGGTCGAGAAGATGTTGGACTAAAAAACAGGGTTTTAATTGTCCGGCTCAAGGATATATATATTTACAAATTATAAAGGGTTATAAAATGAACAACGATAACAGTACTATAAAGATTGATAAACGGTTTAATATTCCGAGCTATGAACAGTTTTTAGAGGATAACAAGACGAAAAAATTCAACAAATTGTGCATGACAGAGGTTATAAATGCCGACATGTCGATAGCCACATTTGGTGAGCAAAAATATTTCGAATCAAGTGCCGAAATACTTGCTATGGGAAACCAGGCATATGTTCAGATGGGAATTGACCATATTATCAAAGTTTATGCACACAGCTACAAATCGTTTATGGCGGTTGCGAACGACGATATTAGCGATCAAGATTTTTTGAACTTAATGAAAGCTAACTACGAACAATATGAACTAATAACCGCAAGCCAGACAGGCCTTGGTGGCGTGTCGCGGTTTGTTGTGGTTTTTGGAGATGACTTGATTGATCGGGCAAAAAGCACCTTTTACATGAATAAAAAACTTCCGAACAACTTTATTGTTGCAAGCGACGAGCGAGAAAAACTTTTATCCGAAGCGGAAAAAAATGTTGAGAAGTTTGCGCTTTTAAACTATGCGATAAACAACGACAAAGTAGTTCCGTTTTATCAAGGGATATTCAACAACGATGTTGGCGAAATAGGCAAATACGAAGCTTTAATGAGGATATACGACAAAGAGGGAAATGTTTGTCCTCCGGGAATGTTCCTTGAAGCCGCAAAAAAACTGAAATTATATATCCAGATAAGTAAAATTTTGATAGATAAAGCTTTAAAAGATTTTGAAGGAAAACAAAGCGAATTGGGCTTGAACATTTCGATTATCGACATCGAATCGGAAGAATTTAGAAAATGGTTCATAAACAGGCTTTTGCAACATCCGACACCGGAAAAGGTTGTTATCGAGTTTGTTGAAACGGAAAACTATAACAACAACGACGATCTGTTTTGTTTTTTAAACCAACTGCGTAACATCGGTTGTAAAATTGCAATAGACGATTTTGGCGTTGGGTTTGCAACATACACATCTATCGTTTCGCTTAAACCCGAAGTTATTAAAATAGATGGCGATATTGTTAAAAATCTTGCGACAAACGAGGACAACCAAACTATACTTAAATCTATAAAATATATGGCGGATTTAATTAAAGCAAAAACCACCGCCGAGTTTGTTGAGGACGCAACTATTCAAGAGATAGTTGTAAAATATGGAATTAATAACTCGCAAGGGTATTATTTCGCAAAACCGCTTCCAAAAGAGCAACTTGATATAAAATAATCCTGTGGGATTAGTTAAATCAACTGCGTGAAAAGGAGACAGAGTGAAAATAATTAAAGTAGCTGCCGTAATTCTATCGGTGGTGATTGTCCTTGCGTTGTCGATGGGTTTTGTTGACTACATAAGGGTTTATCAAGGAAACTTTCCTTTGTTTACGATACCTGTGACGGCGGACGACGGTGGTTCGGGAAGCTACTATGGCCTTGGATATTCAATCGACATTGAAGGTAACTTTATGCCGGAAGATCCGCTTCCCGGAATAAAACATGTCAACTATTTTGTTTTTGGATTTCTTTTAGAAGAAATTTATTTTGAATAGACAAAAACAATTTGACTTTTTTGCTGCGATAAGGAGGAATTCAGAATTGAAAAAACTAAGTTTTACATTGTCTTTATCTCTCGTTGTTTTGTTAGTGTTACCAATAAATGCACAAGCAAACATGGCTGCACCACTTTATTCCGACATAGGTTCTTCCGTTACGTTTGAAAAAAACGACGATATATCGGTTCTGTCCGAGGTTTTGGATATAACGGTTGATGGAGAACTCGCTAGCATAGTGGCAACCTATACTATGAAAAATACAACAAGTGAGAAAGTTGCAACACCGTCGATGTTTGTTTCGCCAAACGTCGAACAGGGTGACGTTAAAGTTGTTGTTGGCGGCGAGGCGACAGACTTTGAAGTTGAAAGCTTTTACATTAACGATTCCACATATATCAGAACAAACGATTGGCGATATACCGTTTTAACGGACGGTGAAGTGTCAGGTCGAGACGGTGCACAAACGGTGGATACGATAATTTTTGAATTGGATTTTGAACCAAACGAACAGTATGATGTTGTGGTGTCCTATCATTATAAACTTGGAGGACGTCCCGACATAGACTACGACGCAAAATATGGTGAGATTAACTACTACCTAACTCCGGCGGCAACGTGGAAAGGTTTTGAGAGCTTGACAATTAACTTGTATCTTGACAGCGACATGCCGATTATCGTTGAAAGCGAAACAAATTTAGATTTTGAAAAAGTCGCGTCAAGAACATATCAATATGTTTCAGATAGTTTGCCGGAACAAGATTTAAGAATAGTTATAGATCAAAGTGCTTTTCAATCGATGTTGGGATTTTTCAAAAATCCATACATGGGAATGGCGTTAATGATGCTTTCGCCAATTCTTGTGCCGATTGCGTTAATAGTTGCATTTATAATATGGAGAATAGTTAAAAACAAAAAACAAAATAAATTGAAATAAAAAAGGAACAGCTTATTTTATGGAGAAAATAATAGCAAGACTTACAGGTGAATTTAAAGTAGTTAAAGTGCATGCGGAAAATGTCATTAAACTTATAGACGAAGGGAACACGATCCCTTTTATCGCACGGTATAGAAAAGAGCAAACCGGTTCGATGGACGACCAACTTTTAAGAGATTTTTCAGATAGGCTTATATATTTAAGAAACCTTGAAGCACGAAGAGAAGAGGTTAAAACCGCTATCGAGGCGCTTGATAAGTTAACCGACGAACTTCGCGAAAAGATAGATGCCGCGGAAACGCTTTCCGAGATAGAGGACCTCTATCGTCCATATCGTCCAAAACGCAGAACGAGGGCTTCAATTGCGCGTGAAAAAGGACTTGAACCGCTAGCACAGTTTATCATGCTTCAAGAAAAAGACGGCGAAAGCCCGCTTGTCGTAGCTGAGAGGTTTATAGACGAAGAAAAAGGGGTTAAAACCGCCGTAGATGCTCTTGCGGGCGCACGTGATATTATAGCGGAAGATATCTCGGACGACGCCGAGATAAGAAAACAGCTTCGCCGTTTCATATTCATGAAAGGCGCCATTAACTCGGTTGCTTCAAAAGAAGACGACAGCGTATATCGTAACTACTATGAATACAGCGAACCTGTCAACAAAATTCAAAGTCACAGAATTCTTGCTATTAACAGAGGCGAAAAAGAAGAGTTCCTTAAAGTTTCGATAGAGATAAACAAGGTCGAGGCGATAGAAATTATAAACGGGTTTGTAATAAAAGGCGAGGGCGAAGCGACAGAGCAGGTTCGTGAAGCGGCGTCTGACAGCTTCGAGCGACTTATATTCCCGTCGGTTGAGCGTGAGATTAGAAACCAGTTAACCGAAAGTGCAAACGAACAGGCTATCAAAACGTTTTCGATTAATCTTAAACCGCTTTTGCTCCAACCTCCGGTTAAAAATAAAATTACGCTGGGGCTCGACCCCGCGTACAGAACGGGTTGCAAACTTGCGGTTGTGGACGGTACGGGAAAGGTGCTTGAAACAAACGTAATATACCCGACCCCTCCCCACAACAAAATCGAAGAGGCAACAAAAAAAGTTAATGCTTTGATAAAAAGATATGATATAGAGGTTGTGTCGATAGGAAACGGCACAGCTTCAAGGGAATCGGAGCAGTTTATAGCCGACCTTATTAAAGGAACGAATATAAGTTATATGATAGTAAGCGAGGCGGGAGCTTCGGTCTATTCCGCTTCAAAGCTTGCGGCACAAGAGTTTCCCGATTTCGATGTGTCGTTAAGGAGCGCCGTTTCAATTGCCCGTAGGCTTCAAGATCCGTTGGCGGAGCTTGTCAAAATTGACCCCAAAAGCATAGGGGTTGGACAATATCAACACGACATGCCAGCCGCTCAGCTTGACGGAGCGTTAATCGGTGTTGTTGAAGATTGTGTTAACGCGGTTGGAATAGACCTTAACACGGCGTCGGCGTCGCTTCTCGGCAGAGTTTCGGGAATAAATTCCGGCATAGCGAAAAATATCGTTGTGTACCGTGAGGAAAACGGAGCGTTCGGCGGAAGAAAACAGCTTTTGAAGGTTCCGAAACTTGGCGCAAAAGCGTTTGAACAGTGTGCTGGATTTTTGAGGGTTGCTGAGAGTAAAAATATTCTAGATAACACAGGAGTCCACCCCGAAAGTTACGACGCGACAAAGAAGCTTTTGTTAAGCACGGGTTACACCCTCGAGGACGTAGCGAAAGGCGAGATTTCGAAGCTTTCGGAAAAGGTGACGGAACAGGGAGAAAAGAAGATTGCCGAAACATGTGGAGTCGGCGTTGAAACACTTCGTGATATCGTTAAGGAACTGTTGAAACCGGGAAGGGATCCGCGAGACGAGCTTCCACCGCCGTTACTTCGCAGCGATGTTTTAACGATGGACGACCTATCACCGGGCATGGAACTGATGGGAACGGTTAGAAACGTCGTTGATTTCGGTGCATTTGTTGATATCGGTGTGCACGAAGACGGGTTGGTGCACATATCGCAGATCTGCGACAGGTTTATAAAGCACCCCTCTGAGGTCGTAAAGACGGGGGATGTTGTCAAGGTTTATGTTATAAGCGTGGAAAAAGCAAAGAACAGAATATCACTTACCATGAAAAAGCCAAAGGAACAGACGACTGCGGGAAAGTAGCGTTTTGATTTGGTACGAAGTTATAAACCAAAACACTTAGGCTTGCGAATGAAATTGACTTGAATTTTTGTATATACTATAATTATTGGATGATGTTGCCATATGTTGTTTGTGAAGGGAGACTGTTATGATTAAAAAAAATCAAAGATTTTTGAACTTTTTAAATGTAGTAACAGATTTTATCATCATAAACTTTGCCTACGTGTTGTCGATATTATTGTGGCTTGGCACAAACAACACTCTTGGACAAAACGACGCACAAGATGTTTCTCTTGCGTTAGTGTTTAGCTTTTTGAGTGTGCTGTTGTTTAAGGTTTTTAATCTGTATGATTCATATAGATTTAAAACGATAATACTAGAGTTTGCAGAGATAACCAAAGCATCAAGTGTGACAATATTATTGTTCGGATTATCTTTGTATATCTTTAGATTAGAAGAATTTTCTCGTGGTGTTCTTGGTATATGCTATGTTATGACTATACTTTTGGTTGGGATCAAAAGGACAGTTCTAAGAAAAATTTTAAGAAATTATCGCAAACAAGGATTTAACCAAAAATCTGTGGTTGTAATAGGTTCGGGTAGCCTTGCAACAAGGTATGTGAAAAACATATACAATAATCCGCAATTCGGATTTGAGATCAAAGGATATTTTAGCAATGTCGAAAACAGTGAAGTTGGAGATAAATTAGGAAATTATCACGAATTGAATGAAATATTAGAAAAAACGGCTGTTGATGAGGTTGTAGTTGCACTAGAACAAAACGAAACTGATTATATTAAAGATGTTATTGCGGTTTGTGAAAAACACGGAATTAAAATTTACATTATACCTATTTACAACGATTATATTCCGACAACCCCTTCGGTTGACAGTATCGATGATATTAAGCTTATTAATATGCGAACAATACCACTTGACAGCGATTTTTATGCGTTGCAAAAAAGGGCTTTTGACGTTGCGGTATCGATTGTTTTGATAATAGTGTCTTTGCCTTTTATGTTGGTTGCATTTATAGGAACTAAATTAACAAGTCCGGGCCCCGTTATATTTAAACAAGAGCGAGTCGGCAGAGATAAAAAATTTTTCACAATGTATAAATTCCGCAGTATGCACATAACCGGAACAGAGAAAACAGGATGGTCAACCAATCAAGACTCAAGAAAAACGGCATTCGGAAGTTTTATAAGAAAAACTAGCATTGACGAACTTCCACAGTTTTTTAATGTGTTAAAAGGTGATATGTCAATAGTCGGTCCACGTCCAGAAGTTCCTTTTCATGTTGAGCACTTTAAAGAGGAAATTCCACTTTATATGGTCAAGCATCAAGTTCGCCCTGGGATAACAGGGTGGGCACAGATACATGGACTTCGAGGAGACACAAGCATTGTGGACAGGATTAAACATGATATCTGGTATATAGAAAACTGGAGCATTTTTTTAGATATAAAGATTATTTTATTAACTGTTTTTGGTGGAAAGATGATTAATCGGGAGAAAATCGTTAAGGGGAAAAATCCCGAAAATTAGCAAAATTAATATAGAGTTAGAATGTGCTTTACTCACAAGAAATAATAATTCCGAGGTAGATTATGAGGCAAACTATAGTGAAATTTTTTGAAAAATACTATAATACTAAAACTGTTGTTTTTGCTATATTTTTTATGTTTTTTCAAACGAAATTACTTAATCTTGTTATTCCATCATACGTATCATTTTACACCGAAAACTATCTGAACTATCTTTACGCATTTGCTTTGGGAGCGGTGCTTATAAATGAGTTTAGAATATTTACAAAAGCGAAAGAGTTTATAATTTTAATAGGTTTCCTTGTTTGGATGTTGGTGTTGGGACTTGCTCATTATTCGTTTAATATGTCAACTACATTAAACATTGTTTTTGGAACGCTAATAGCGTTTAGTGTTCCTTTTATTTTGTCCGATAATATGAAAAGAAAATTCACTACTGTTTTAGTAGCCCCGGTTTTTTTATTCCTTTTGATATTTTCGGGTTTGGGAATATATGCTTTTGTTTTAAATGCAGATTTAAGACCTTTAACAACATACATGTTGCCGATTGATATATGGTGTTCGAGGCTTGCGATATTTTTCCATCCAAATTATACTTCGGCGGTATATTCTGTTTTTTTTATAATTGGATTAATAGTGTTTTTTTACTTTAAAAAATTATACCAACGTATAGCCATCGGTCTTATTTTGATTATTTTTTACATTACGATAACACTTACTCAAACAAGAACTTCGTATATATCTTTTTCGTTTATTATAGGATTGATAATAGCTTGTTATGTTTTTAAAAAGAACGCAACAAAGTCTTTGATAAAAAGATATTTTATAACAATTACAACTTTAATTGCGATAACTTTAGTTGTATTTCTTTTGTTTACACCAGTTTTAAATTTATTTAACAGTATTCGAATAAGTCTATCTAATTATGACTTTAGTTCTTATCCATTAGTCATGTCGATAGAAGAAAAAGAAAAGTACGGGACTCTTGATTATGGTGATGTAGTACAGCCAAGTGTATCAGAAAACGACAATCAAATAGAAAACAATCTATCGGTTGGGCGTCATTATCAAGATATATCCCATTTTAACGGACGAACCGCAATTTGGAGCGATTACCTTGAGATTATCAAAACATACCCATTAACTCTTTTAACAGGATATCGATTGGATTCGTGGGACATTACGGTCGAAGTTGAAAACCTTACTGGCAATTGGCAAAATAACAATATGCATAATGGATATCTTTATATACTTCTAGCGTTTGGTATTCCGGGTTTGATAATGTATTTAGCATTTTTTATACTCGTTCTTTTACGGATTGTTGGAATGATTTTAAAAGATAAACAATTAAATCATGAGCTCTTAATATATGCGGGCGTGGTAGTTTGTTTTATGATGACAGAGCTAATGGAGATGTTTATAACTTCTGTCAATTACATACTGCCTGTTATGTTGTTCTATTGCTGTGGAATGATTTGTTCAAGTAGTAAAGAATATCGAATAAGATTGCGCGATTTTGTTGATAAAACGGCGTAAGGAACCAACTTAAACGACGACCGATTTAGTTGAGATTAACATAAGAGGAAGGTTAAATGGGAAAGTCTAACCCGATAAGAGTCGCTCATATTATTGGGCGGCTGTCATATGGTGGCGTTGAAGCGGTTGTCTTTAACTATTATAGAAACATAGATAAATCAAAATACCAATTTGATTTTTACTATGACGACGATTCGCCCGTGTCGCCACCAGCGGATTTGATAAAAATGGGTGCAAATTTTTTTGCTGTTCCGTCATATAAAAAGTTGAATAAATACTTAAAAACCTTACAAAAATTGTTTGAACAAAATAGATATAAAATAGTTCATTCACACATGAATACTTTGAGCGTCTTTCCTTTGCGAGCAGCAAAAAAAGCAGGGGTTAAAATAAGAATTGCTCATAATCATTCGGTTGCCGGAAAGGGAGAGACAAAGAAAAATATACTAAAATATGCGTTAAGACCGTTAGCAAAAGTTTACCCGACACATCTAGTTGCATGCTCAAATTATGCAGGAAAATGGTTGTTTGGGAAAAAATCTAAATTTACAGTGTTTAACAACGCAATTGAAGTTGAAAAGTTTCTTTTTAATGTGGAGAAAAGGCAAGAAATGCGAAACAATTTAAAGGTTGATCAGAATTTTGTTGTTGGACATGTAGGAAGATTTTGTTTCGCAAAAAATCATGAATTTTTAATTGATATATTTAGAGAATACAGTTTAGTCAATAAAGATGCGATTTTGCTTTTGATTGGAGAGGGAGAGAACCTTATAACAGTTAAAGAGAAAGTCGAACAATTAGGGTTACAAGAAAAAGTTATGTTTGTAGGCTCGGTAAACAATGTGGAAGATTATTATCAAGCTATTGATATCTTTGCTCTGCCCTCGAGATATGAGGGCTTGCCGGTCGTTGGGGTTGAGGCGCAAATATCGGGTATTCCTTGCCTTTTTTCGGACGCTATGACGAAAGAGACAAAGTTTGTGGAAACTACGGAGTTTATGTGCTTAAATCAATCTCCAAAAGAATGGGCGGAAAAAATCGAAGAGATGAAAGCTTTGGAGAGAAAGAGTGATATTGAATATATAGAAAAATCGGGATTTGATATAAAGATTGAGGCAAGGAAAATGGA
>CAYJFO010000037.1:0-15641 GCA_964369645.1 uncultured Oscillospiraceae bacterium
GTTTTTAGGGGATTTGTGGTGATTTTTCGGGTCGTCGGGGACGCCGACCCCTACAAACTCTATTGCGGTTTTGTGCAACATTTTTGAGGGTGCACCTTTTTTGACACACTGAGTATTGCTCTCATATGATGAGACTAATACGATTAAGCAAAACGAGCAACCACAAATGGTCGCCCGTGCTTATCTTTAAATGTTGACACAAAGGCTATTTAAGAAGATTACCGATAAGCCCGCCTATAAGATCTGCGGTGTCGTTTTTGCCGTCGTCCTTGCCATCGGCATTGCCATTGGCGTTACCTCCAAGAAGGCTTCCGACTATGTCGCCTAACATTCCGTTGTCATCTTTTTTTGCGTTGCTTGAGTTGTCGTCCGAGCCGCCGAGAAGACCGCCGACGATATTCCCGAGCAGACCGCCGGAAGATGAACCGCTTCCCGTTAAAAGTCCGCCGAGCATTGAAGAAAGATCGTTTCCTTCATCTTTTTTGTTTCCACCTAAAAGGTTAGAAGCGACGAGCGACAAAAGCATTGGCGCAAGATAGGCAAGAACAGACGACACATCACTTTTTGAAGCACCGGATTTTTTCGCGATAGTTGCTATGGCGTTGTCTTCGTTTTTGCCGAGAATTTTATGTATTATGTTCTCTCCGTCTTTAACATCGATGTTGTCGATGTTTCCAGAGATCTTATCGTTATCTTTTTCGTGTTGTTCTAAAGCCTTTTGAAGCGCGTTTGCACCCGATGTTGTAGAGGAGTTTTTGGTCATTGCCGCAACCAACACGGGAACGGCAGAACTTAAAATATCTTGAACTTGTCCTTCGCTTGCGTCAACCTTGCTGCTTATTTGTTTTGCGTTGTTTCCTTTTAAAACTGCGCCGAGTATTGAACCTAAACCTTCCATGTATATCTCTCCTGTTAAAATTTTTATGTGTTTAAGTATAATTTATAGTTTGAGTTATTGCAACAAAAAGTATAAAAACATTTAAAATGTGACAGATAAATTTTGTTTTTTAGTTTTTGTTAACGTTATTGACGTTTTTAAACTAAAGCAATATAATAATAGTGGTATTAATACTAATTGATACTTTTTGGTCTCGTGAAAAAACTATCGCGGACGAATAATTAAACAAAATAAGTTTGGGGAATTTAAAAGATGTCTAGGGTTTTTAATTTCAGTGCAGGTCCTTCGGTTTTGCCGGAAAAAGTTTTGGAAACGGCACAAAAACAGATGCTTGAATATGGAACGAGCGGTCAATCGGTTCTCGAGATGAGTCATCGTTCAAAAGAGTATCTCTCGATATTCGATGGTGCGATGAATTCGCTGCGGGAGGTTTTTTCAATCCCCGATAACTATAAGGTGTTGTTTTTACAAGGCGGCGCGTCGTTGCAGTTTAACATGATACCGCTTAACCTTATGACAAAATCGAAAAAAGCAGATTTTGTCGTATCGGGCCTTTGGGCAAGCAAGGCGCAAAAACAAGCCTTGGCATACGGACAGGCTATCGAACTAGCGTCAAGTAAAGACAAGACATTTTCCTATATCCCAAAGCTTGATAGTTCGGCGTTTAGCAAAGATGCGGATTACCTTCATATATGCTACAACAACACGATATACGGAACTTCGTTTAAACAAGTTCCCGAAACAGGGGACGTTCCGCTTGTTGCGGACATGAGTAGTTGCATTTTAAGCGAGCCGACAGACATCTCGAAATTTGGGCTTATTTATGCAGGAGCACAAAAAAATATGGGTCCCGCCGGGCTAACTGTTGTCATAGTTCGCGAGGATCTTTTGGAGAGAACCCCCGAAAACGTTCCGCCTATGCTTAACTATAAAGTGCAAGCCGAGAATGACTCGATGTTAAACACCCCTCCGACATATGCTATATATATCCTTTCGTTAGTACTTGATTGGATAAAAAATGATATAGGCGGCCTTTCAAACATGAAGGCACATAACGAGAAAAAAGCGGCGATTTTGTATGACTTTGTAGATCAAAGCAAACTTTTCAGCAACGTTGTTGATCCGTTCGACCGTTCACTTATGAACATAACTTTTGTAACTGGAAACGAAGAAATTGACAAAAAGTTTTGCAAACAAGCCGAAAGTAACGGGTTTATTAACCTTAAAGGACATCGTTCAGCCGGTGGTATGAGAGCTTCGGTTTACAACGCAATGCCTATCGAGGGCGTCAAAGCGCTTGTAGATTTTATGAATAAATTTGAAAAAGAAAACGGATAGGATTAAATTTAATGTTTAATATTAAAATTCTTAACAATATAAGCAAAAGCGGAATCGAAAGATTACATGAAAATCTATACAACTGTTCCGAACAAACAGATTCGCCCGACGGAATAATTTTAAGAAGTGCCGATTTAAAAACAGCTCCAATCCCAAAAAATGTTGTAGCAATAGCGCGAGCCGGAGCGGGAGTTAACAATATTCCAATCGAAGAATGTACCGAAAAAGGCATATGTGTTTTTAACACTCCCGGGGCAAACGCAAACGGAGTTAAAGAACTTGTTATCGGCGCTATGTTTATGGCGGCGAGAAATATGTCCGAGGCAATCGACTGGATTAAAACAATTTCGGACAAAGGCGACGAGATTCCAAAACTCGTAGAAAAAGGAAAGTCTGCTTTTGTGGGACCTGAACTTGCCGGAAAAAACCTTGGGATTATCGGACTTGGAGCTATTGGGGTTGGGGTTGCTAACGCCGCCGTGGCGCTTGGAATGACGGTTTATGGCTTTGACCCATATATTTCGGTCAACGCCGCGTGGGGTCTTTCGAGGGCGGTTAATCATTCGACCGACATAAACGAAATCTATAAAAACTGTGACTATATAACGATTCATATACCCGAAACAGAGGCGACAAGAGGGTTTTACAACAAAGAAAGTCTTTTCAAGATGAAAGACGGAGTTAGACTTTTGAACTTTGCGCGAGGTGGACTTGCGAACACCAAAGATATTCTGGAAGCGGTTAGGGTTGGCAAAGTTGCTTGCTATGTAACTGACTTTCCCGACAAAAATCTCGTTAATCAACGTGGTATAATAGCGATACCGCACCTTGGCGCGTCAACCCCCGAATCGGAGGAAAACTGTGCGTCTATGGCGGCTAGGGAACTTGCAAACTACCTTGAATGTGGTTCGATAGTAAATTCGGTTAACTTTCCCGACTGTGAGCTTTTACCGCCGGAACACCAAAGGATTACCATAATTAATAAGAATATTCCGGGTATGCTTGCCGCGATAACCTCAATTGCTACAAACCTTTCTATAAACATTGATAACCTTGTGAACAAAACGGGTAAAGACAACTCGGTTGCGTACACAGTTTTGGATGTTAACACAAGTTGCGTTGAACAACTTGAAGATGCGCTTAAAGCTGTTGAAGGGGTTATTCGAGTCAGAGCTATAGGTAGTTTGTAAAATTAAAGAATAGCGAAGCTTTTGCATTATACGCATAAGCTTCGCTTTGGAATTAAAGTGACTTGACAAAATGTTCGGCTGTGTCGACAAATTCGACAAGGTTTGATACTTTTGCTTTGAGTAATTTTTTGAGATTGATTTTGGTTTTTCGGTTGATTCCGCCAACGGCAAGGCCGACAACAGAACCAACTGCGGCACCGACCAGAACATTCCCTACGACCGCTTTGCTTTTAACGCAACATTTCATGTTTAAAGGCTTCCTTTCGTTTTTTATGGCGATAGATACGCCGAGGTATAGTGCTACCTTAAAGGTAGTGTTGCCCAAAATTATTCGTTTACTCAAAGATATTAAAGCATGTATCTTTATTTTTTCAAAAGGAATGGTGAACAATGAAACAACAAAAGAGAGTGCTTGCCATTCATGACATATCTTGCTTGGGAAGATGTTCGTTGACCGTCGCGCTTCCTATAATTTCGGCGGCAGGGATTGAATGTGCGGTTGTTCCAACCGCCCTTCTTTCGACACATACGGGAGGTTTTGAGGGGTTTACCAAAAAAGATCTTACAAGCGAGATTATGCCGATAGCTAACCATTGGAAATCTCTTGATCTTAACTTTGACGTTATATATACCGGGTATCTTGCGTCGGTTCAACAGGTCGAAAAGGTCGTTGAACTTGTTAAAATGTTTAAAACGGAAAATACAATTTTAATTGTCGACCCAGTTATGGCAGATGGAGGAAAGCTTTATTCAAGCTTTGATAAAAAATTTCCAAGCGAGATGAAAAAACTTTGTGAACTTGCGGATGTAATTATCCCAAACATAACTGAAGCCGCTCTTCTTGCGGATGTTAAATATAAGAAAACTCCACACACCGACCAATATATAAATGAGCTTTTGAGAAAACTATATGAAACTTTCGAAAAACGAATTGTCCTTACGGGAGTTTGTTTTGACAACAACTTTCTTGGGGCCGCAATATCGCAAAATGACGAACAACCTACATATTGTTTTGGGGAGAGGATAAATGGAAACTATCATGGAACGGGAGATATCTTCGCGTCTACAGTAGTTTGCGGGATATTGTCAGGAAAAAATCTCGTTCAAGCGTCCGAGATTGCGGTTGAATTTACAAGACACTGTATCGCTATAACCGATAGAATGGGAACCGACCCGAAATACGGGGTTAGGTTTGAACTTGCTATCCCGAAACTGTTACAACTTTTAAACGATTAAAAAAGCAAAAAAACAAAACAACCGCAAATAAAGTGGGTTTATTCTAATGATACGCCGGCTTTCCATGGTGTTTTGATTATGAAAGGGACACGGCCATTATTATGCCAATAAACATTGTTGTTTTTGAACCGCAGATACCACAAAACACAGGAAACATCGCAAGGACAGTAGCGGCAACCCAAAGCCGATTACACCTTGTTGGACCGATGGGTTTTGTAATAGACGATAAAAAATTAAAGCGAGCTGGACTTGATTATTGGCATTTGCTTGATATAACATACTATAAAAACACAGAAGATTTTTTTAAAAAAAACAGTGGAGAGATGTTTTTTTTCTCAACAAAATCTCCAAAATACCACACAGAAGCAAAGTTTAGCGACAACTGCTATTTAATCTTTGGCAGGGAAGATAAAGGGATAAGCGAGGAAATTCTCAACGAGTATGTCGAAAGATGTGTTAGAATTCCGATGTTTGATCAAGCAAGAAGTCTTAATCTTTCCAACGCTGTTGCAATTGGCGTTTATGAAGCATTACGTCAGAACAATTATTTTGAACTTAAAACAAAAGAAACCGAGATATTACATAATCCTTAAAGATAGGAGCGCAAGGGACAAAGATGATTAGCACTAAAAATAATTCGACAATGACAACTGCCACAACAAGAACGGTTGGTGGCAAAAATTCCGAAGTTTCAAAATTAGTTCCTGCTGGATGCATAATGGCGGGGTTTGCTTCGTTTGATGCGGCGGTTGAGGGGCAAAATCCGCTTGAAACCGTAATAGGCGACAACGCTTATTTTAAGATGGATAACGTGTCGAAGGGTCAGGGATTTTTTTCGACTCCTTTTGATAAAACCGATTTTGAACAGGTGTCTCTACCGCACTATAAAAAGGACAACAAACTTAACAACGACGGGTCGAAGGCGTTGTTTTATGCAGTTGAGTTTGATTTTGACGGCAACAAAATAGGGTATAACAGTGTCATAGCGTTTGAAGGTATTTTTGGAGTTGTCGACGTTTATATAAACGATGATCTTGTACAAACTATCGACGACGCATACTATACAACCGAAGTTTTGATAACCGATTATGTTAAACGCGGGAAAAACATATTAGGTTTAAAAATATACAAGAGTGACCACCAAGTTATCGATAGATTAACCGAAGGTTATCTTGGGATTTACAGAAACATAATCCTGTCGTATAAATCGATTGCTTCGATAAACGACATAGTAGTAACGACCGAAAAACAAGAATCCGACGGGGTGGTGACGGCCGACATAATCTATTCATCATATGAAAAAGAAGACCTTCAGTATGGCGGAGAAATAGTATTATGCGTATTACAAAACGGCAAAACAGTTGCAAAGAAAACTGTTGAATTTAAAGCGGCAAACAAGTTTTCTTATTCGTGTGAGAGGATAACCGTGTTGGTTGAAGACGCACAGATGTGGTCGGTTTCTTCGCCCAAGATATATAGACTTGTTGTGTCATTAAAACCAAAACACCAAGCTGTTAGTGATGTTAAGGCGTTGAATTTTGGATTTTCAAACTATAAAACTAAAGAGATAGTTCAAAACAATAAAAAATGCTTGATGACTATACATAATGATAAACGTTTCGTGTTTAAAGGCGGTTATTTTAACCATTCTGAAAATTTTGAATGTGATGTAAACGCCACAGTTAATGTGTTAAGAAACCTTAAAGAAAACGAGTTTAACTCTATAATTATAGACAACGTAAGCGAACTTTTGTTGACGATATGTGACCATATTGGGATGTCGGTTGTCGTAAGAATTCCCCTAACCGTTCCGGCACTTTCGGGTAAAAAACGCAGTTTAACCGACAAGTCTACACAACAGTCGCTTAAGCGAGCAGCCGTTGCGGTTACCCAATTTAAAAATCATCCGTCTGTCTCGGGTTGGCTTGTTGATTCGGAAAATGAATTTTTCCACGCAACGCTTGGGAATATGGTTAAAACTATCGACAATTCAAGAATAATGATCATTAAAAATGATCTTTCGCTAGGGGTAAGCGATGTTGTAGCGGTTGGAACGATTAAGCAAAGCGAACTTTCTCGATATGCCGAAAGAAAGTCGGTTAACATCTCAAAGGCTGGAGGTCGGTTTAAATCAAGTAGTTGGATTAGTTATTTCCCGCTTTTCATATTGAATTTTTCAAAACAAGATATTGTGCAAAATTTTGAAAAAATTACGGGCGCTTATAATCTGTCGGGTGGATTTATCGAAGCTTTGCCTTTTAATGATTCTGATATGAAAATTTGCAAAAAAGCTTTTTCAATGATGATGAACAGTGCGCCTCAAGTCGAGAAAAGCAAGAAAATCAAAAGACCAAATGAGGAATTAAGCGTTATCGAGAGGGTTAAAATATTTTTTAACATAAACACCAGTAAGAATACAGAACCTCTTAAAATGAAAACTGCCGACGAAATTGAACCAGACCAAAAAGACAAGAATAAACAAGAATTTAAGAGCGATATCACAGATTTGTCGCAACTCGACGAGGCGGAAAAAGACAAACAGCCAAATCAAGATAATTCACAACAGTTGTCTCAAGACACATTACAAAGCAATGTCGACGAGGGAACCGCAAAAGATGAAAATGACATGCGTATACAACTGGTGCAAGAGATTGAAATCAAGAATAAACCTATTCAAGACATTGTCGAGACTATCGAACAAGCAAACGGACCGGAAAAATCGGTTGAACCAAAACAACAAACAACCGAACTTCAAAAAGAAGAAAGCTTAACTTATGACACAACGGAAGCGGGGGACATTGTAGAAACAGTTGAATAGTAAGAAAAATGAAGGTTTTTATAAATATAAAAGTTCGCTTGAAAAGCAACGAGAGATACGCGAAAGAGTAAGCTGTTTGACGTTAAAGGAAAAAACGAAGCTTTTGTTAAGTGAGGATTTTTCTAAAGTCGGCGGCTGTGAACGAGTCGGGATAGAGTCGATTACATTCAAAAAAAGCGGTTTGGGACAAAACGTTACTAACCAAATATTTTTAGACGGTGGGAGTGTGCAAAAACCCACCGCCTTTTTGTCATGTTCGGCAATCTCGTCAAGCTTCGACAGAAATCTTGCGTTTGATATTGGGCAAGCGGTAGCAAAACAACTTGCAAGACAAAACGTCGATGTTGTTATTGTTCCATCCGCCGGAATAAAGAGAAACGTTTTAAACGGCAATAATTTTGAATGCTATTCCGAAGACCCTTTTTTGTCGGGGAACATGTGCGCAGGGTTGGTTAACGGGATTGAATCATTAGGGATTTGTGCAGCAATAAAAGATTTTTTGTCGTGTAGCAGGATAAAAAGAAGGTTTACAACAAACTGTATAATTGATAAAAAAGCGCTAAACGAGATATACCTTGAAGCACAAAGAATAGCGATATTAAATTCAAATGTTTCGTGTGTTATCGTTTCGGGAAACAAAATAAACGGCGAATATGTAGCGCAAAACAAAAGATATATCGAGGGTTTGAGAAAGAAACTCGGATTTCGCGGTTTAGTAGCGAACGCTAACTGTGGGGTTGAAAACAGAAGCGTGTCTATTGTTGCAGGGGTTGACCTTGATATGTCGGGAGAAGCAACAAAAACTGATAGCGAAACGGAAAATTCCGTGAAAAAAGGAGCGGTGAGCGAAAGCGTGGTTTCAGACGCGGCCTTTGAAGTTGCTATGTTGTCTGATTATGTTAAATATTCAAGGTCTATAGCGGATAACTATGATATCTCGAAAAATCAACTTCTTTCTCAAAAGTCGGTTGAACAAACGGCGGTGCTTTTAAAAAATGAAAGCGAGTTTTTGCCGTTTTCCAAAAAAGAAAAAATAGCGATTGTTGGAAGCTTTGCGGATTATAAAGCGGACGAAAAAATGTCGATGGTTGATGTTTTTTTGGAACAAAATGTATCGTTTAGTTTTGCGAAAGGCTATAACCAGGACGGAACAACAAACGATAAGCTTATAAACGAAGCGAAAGTTATAGCGAAAAATGCACACAAAACTATAGTAGTTGTTGGGGCTTTTGATCCGTTTGAAGCAAACGTGAAAAAAGACCGCGAGGATATATCTCTTTCGCAAGGTATGTTAAAACTGATTAACTCGTTAGGAACGGTGACAAACAACATTTTGGTTATCTTGACGTCACACGAACCGGTTCAACTTCCGTTCTTGGATAAAGTAAAAAGTATCTTGGTTGTAGATATCTCGGCGTGTAAAGGGGAGACGGCGACGTATAATTTGATTTTTGGAAACTGTTGTCCGTCGGGAAAGCTAGCGGAAAGTTGGCCAAAAAATCTGGCACAGATGCCGACAACGATGTTTGTCGAAAAGGATAAAAATATACAGGAATATCGCGAGGGTACCTATGTAGGGTATAGATATTTCCAAAGTGTTGGGATAAAACCGATGTTTCCGTTTGGGTTTGGGCTTTCATATTCTGAGTTTGAGCATAGCGATATGCGACTTGATAGAACGACGATTGCGGAACTTGAAAATCTTACCGTTTCGTTTTGTGTTAAAAACATTGGGAAATATGTTGCAGCAGACGTTGTGCAAATATATATTTCAAAAAAAGATGAACAATATAAACAACTTAAAAATTTTGAAAAGATATTTCTTTTACCTAATGAAAAGAGAACGGTAGAGCTAAAATTGTTCCGAGCTTCGTTTTCGAGATATAATCCAACAACAGAAGCGTGGCAGGAACAACCGGGAGAGTATACAGTTCATCTCGCTTGTGACGCACAAAATATTTTGTTGTCTTGCGATGTTTTGGTTTTGGGAAAAAGTGTTGATGCTATGCCCAAATATTTTTCCGCCGACGAGATAAAAACTTTAGGAGAAAAGGCGTTTTACAATATTGCCGAATACACGAAGAATCAACCTGACGGCAAAAAGTTTTCGATTAATTCAACGGTGTCCGAGGTGTCGCGTTGTTCGGCGGGAATAGCGTTTGAAAAAATGATGGAGGGCAGTGAAATTTCAAAACATTCTGATTTTGAAAATCTTCCATTGCGTTGTGTTGTGGCGCTTTCAAAAGGCGAGGTGTCAAAAAAAACGATTAACGCACTTGTGAGTTTTTGTAATAAAAATATAAAAGGCACGATAAAAAATTTAATTTTGCCACGATGAAAAACCAGTTGTGGCGGTTTAACACTTAGTTTTAAATATTCCAAAATGAAAGGGGAACTGTCAATGGTATTCAGTTTAGTTGTGGCACAAAAAGACCTTGAAGCCGTTGTGGAATTATACGAGCTTGCAAGCGATTATTTTGATTCGACAAAAAATCTCGAGGGATGGAACTTGAAAAGATACCCAACCGCAAAACATGCAAAAAGAGCATTTGAACGACAAGAGCTTTTTATAGTTCATCTCGATGGGCAAGCGGTTGGAACTGTGACACTAAGTGAAGAAAGACCGAAAGAATATGACGAGGTGAACTTTGTGACGGACAGTGAACAAAAGATATTGTACATCTGTCTTATATGCGTTTCGCCAAACTTTAGAAAACTTGGAATAGGACAAAGAACAATGAATTTTATTTTGCAGTATGCTCAACACAACGGCTTTAAAGCATTACAAACAGACTGTTCGATTTTTAACGAACCGGTCAAAATGCTTTATAAAAACTTTGGGTTTTGCGAGGTTGGAATGGTTGACAAACAGCTTGAAAAGAAAAACGGAATTAAATGGTATTGTTGTTTCGAAAAAATAGTTGAATAGTTTTTTGAGTACATAAACGAAAAAATAAACCGATAACCCTTGGGTAAAAACAATATTAATTTGGCGATTTCAAGCCTTGTGTTTGTCTTAAACAATAGAACATGAATTTAAAATCTGTTGATACTTTGGAAGGGTCGGCAGATTTTTTGTTTTTTAAACACGAAAGTTTTAACAAATTTGTAGAATTTTTAATTATTATCTGATATTATATGTAGTATTACTATATTGAGGTATTATTTAATAACAGTGATGATAAAGATTTTTGTCTAAGGAAAGATAGAATGCATAAAAAAATAAATGAAAACAACAAAGGATTTTCGCTTGTTGAACTTGTAATAGTTGTTGCAGTTATTGCGGTTATCGCGTTGCTTATATCGTTGCAATATCTTGAATATGTCGAAAATTCCCGACAAACGAACGACCTTCAAACGGCGACACATATATTAAGGGGCCTTACAACCTCGATAGTCGATCCGAAAAATGGGGTGCTAGCGGGATATGTCATAGAGGTTGTTTGGTATACAAGCGCGCCGGTTGATGAAGAACATCTATATGGTCGATTTTATGTTCAACCTCCTTCGCCGTTTAGAAGCTCTGTGTTCACCGATTCCGGAATTCCGCCTATGACAAGAGACCGCGAGATAACGGATGAAATAACGTATGACATAATGGAGACGCTAAGCGATCAAACAAAAACTGACGAGGCGTTTGGACTATATGGCGACATAGGCGAAGCACAATCTAAACTTGCAAAAGAGGCAAGCCTTGTTATACATATTGACTCGTCAACGGGAAGAATGGCGCTTGCAAGACACATAGACCCAGACTATGACGGAGACGTTAACATTTGGTATGACAGATTTGGACTAGACATAATCGAAGCGCCAAGGCCGGAAGAAGATATGATTCACGTTCAAGAGCTACCACAACAAGAAATAGATCCAGAACTGGAACCAGATCAAGATCAAGAACTAGAACAAGAACAAGAGCAAAAACTCGAACAAGAATAAACCGACTTTTTCGGTTTTGTAAAATTAATTAATTTAAATATAAAGGAGATATAATCAATGGGAACACCACATATAGCAGCAAACAAAGGCGATATTGCAAAATCAATTTTGCTTCCGGGAGATCCGAAAAGGGCAAAATACATAGCAGATAACTTTCTTGAAAACCCCGTTTGTTTTAACGAAGTTAGGGGAATGTTAGGTTACACAGGAACGTACAAAGGAAAAAAAATATCAGTCATGGGAACCGGAATGGGCATTCCGTCTATATCGATATATATCAACGAGCTTATGAGCGAATACGGCTGCGAAAACCTTATCCGTATTGGAACGTGTGGTTCGTTTAAAGCTGAAATTGGTCTTGGTGATGTTGTTATAGCTATGGGTGCTTGTTCCGACGCAGGGTTTCTTAGAAACACATTTGCGGGCGACTATTCTGCCATAGCAGATTTTGATCTTTTAAAATCGGCATATGAAAAATCGGTTGCTGCAGGAAAAAAAGTCACAGTTGGAAATATCCTTTCAAGCGAGATGTTCTATCCGATGTGGGAAAACGAAAAGTTTGACAACTGGGAAAAGTTTGGGGTAATCGGGGTCGAGATGGAAGCTGCGGCACTTTATACAATATCGAAAAAATTTGGAGCAAGATCTCTCGCAATCTGTACCGTTTCAGACAACTTCAAAGTCCCCGGAATTCTAACACCAAAGGAAAGAGAGACAACGTTAAACGACATGATAACGATAGGTCTTGAAACAGCTTGGGAGTTTTCGGAATAATGTGGTTTGATAGATTAATCGGCCTTTTCGGTTTTAAATCAAGAGAAGCGTTTTGGTCACTCTTTAAAGAGGGGATACGTTTTTGTATAGTGGGCGTTATCAACACAGTTATATTTTATGTAATATATCTTCTGTTTTTGTATATTGATGTCAATGTGTACATAAGTTATATAATAGCGTTTGTGGTCGCGACGTTTCATTCTTATATTCTTGGAAATCTCTTTGTTTTCAAGACAAAACATAAAGAGACCGGCGTGGAAATATCGGTTGCAGCGGGGGAAGGCCTTTTTAAAGGTAAACGTTTTGTAAAGGTTTACGCCGCATATGGTTTTACGATAGTTTTAGGACTTGCGCTTGTATGGTTTGATGTTAATATATTAGGTTTACCTGAAGAGATAGCTCCCCTTATAAATTTGTTTGTAACAACACCAGTTAATTTTTTAATCAATAAATTTTGGGCATATAAAGATTAAAAATATTGTGGGGAAACAAGGTTGATATAGACTTGAAAATAGCATTCAATAATTATACAAAACAGAAGTCAACATTATTGTTTGCTGCAACTAAAAAAAGCACTTGCAATATTAAAAACGGTGTGTTATACTGTTTGTAGAAGAAAGAGTGGGTTTGCCCGCTCTTTCATGTTTGTAAAGATAAATTTAAAGTTGAGATATTTGGAGAAAAGAATGGCAAAAAAAATGAATACAGCGAGTTTGGTTCGCGAAGCTGTTGAACCCATTGCCGCCGAACAAGGATTGTTGCTTTGGGATGTGCGGTTTGAAAAAGAAGGTCCCGAATGGTTTTTGAGAGCGTTTATAGATAAAGAGGGCGGAGTTGGGCTTGACGATTGTGAAAAGTTTAGCCGAGCTATCGACCCGATTTTAGACCAGCTTGACCCAACTGAACACAGTTATTTTCTTGAAGTTTCCTCCCCTGGAATTGGGAGAACGTTGACAAACGATAAACACCTTGATGCATATATCGAAAAAGAGGTAGAACTTAAACTTATTCGACCCGACAACGAGGGAAAAAAAGAGTTTTTCGGAATGCTTAAAGGATATGATGATAAAGAAATTTCGACTGAGATTGACGGACAGACAAAGGCTTTTGATAAAAAAGCGTTGGCATATATTAAAGCATCGGAACAAGATCTATTTGGAGGAAAAAAATAATGAATGCCGAATTTTTTGAAGCGCTGGCACTCCTTGAAAAGGAAAAAGGAATACCGGCGGAGTATATCATTGAAAAGATAAAAAACGCTATTTTAATAGCAACAAAAAAGGAATATGGAAACGGCGACAACATAGTTGTTGACATTGACCCTGAAAAGAAAAACTTTTCAGTATACCTTACAAAAAACATAGTCGAAGAGGTTGAAAACCCCGAGCTTGAGATAACGCTTGAAGATGCTAAAAAGATGAAATCGCGTTCAAAACTCGGCGGAGTGCTCGAAATTCCTATAAAAACAAAGGATTTCGGAAGAATTGCGGCACAAACTGCGAAACATGTTATCCATCAAAACATACGCGAGGTTGAGCGTAAGATATTGTTTGACGAGATTTCGGAAAAACAAGGCGAACTTTTGACCGTTACGGTAATGAAGATAGACCATAAAAAAGGCGCGGCAGTTGTCGAGATCGGGAAAAACGAAGCGATGCTTCCAAAGTCTGAGATGCTCCCCGGCGAGGAGATAAAAGAGGGCGACAGGATAAAAGTTTACATTGTAGAGGTTGCCTCGACCGATCATGGACCTAAAATTATGATATCTCGCACACATTCAAACATAATCAGAAGGATGCTCGAAACTGAAGTTCCCGAAATATTCGACGGAACGGTCGAGATTAAAGGGATTGCGAGGGAAGCGGGCGCAAGAACCAAGATAGCAGTTTACTCAAAAGACCCTAACGTAGACCCAAGAGGGGCCTGTATCGGTCCTCGCGGAAGTCGAATTGCAACGATAGTTGAAGAGTTAGGTGGAGAGAAAATTGATGTAGTTCTTTGGAGCGAAAACCCCGATGAGTTTATATCGGAAGCATTGTCGCCAGCAAACGTTAAAAGCGTAGAGGTAGTGGACCCCGAGACTAAAGCATGCAAGGTAACCGTTCCCGACCATCAACTTTCGCTTGCTATCGGAAACAAAGGGCAAAACGCTCGTCTTGCTGCGCGTCTTACAGGATTTAAGATAGATATTCGCCCCGAAAGCGGATACTATGGCGAGGAAGAATAGAACACTAAAATATAAATTGAAATTTATATTTTAGCATGGCAAATTTGGAATAAAGCCAAAAGTTCAAATTAGCGGCTCGACGAGAAATTAGAGTATAACAACTAAAATAAAGAAGGCATGGGCAAAAACATGACGGGCAAAACAAAGAAGGTTCCCGAAAGAATGTGTGTCGGCTGTCGAGCCGGCAAACAAAAACAACAACTTTTGCGTATAGTGTGCAACAAAAACGGAGATATATTGATTGACAAAACCGGCAAATCCGAGGGCAGGGGCGCATATGTGTGCAGGTCAAAACAGTGTCTCGAAAAAGCATTAAAAAACAAAGGTTTAAACCGTGCTTTTAAGAGAGAGATTCCAAAAGAAATAATGGAAAATCTCGCTTGTGAGATAGAGGATTAATTAAAAAATATGAAAAATAGCTTTAGTAACCCCGTTTGCTCGGCGATTTCAATGTGTCGAAAGGCGGGAAAGCTTGAAATTGGGTTCGACGTGACCGAAACTGCGGTTAAAAAAAAGACCGCGAAGCTTGTGGTGATTGCTTTGGATGCGGCACCAAGAACCGAGAAAAATATATTAATGGCATGTGAACAAAACAACATCCGCACCGTTAAACTAAACGTTACGATGGAACTTATTGAACTGTCTGTTGGAAGAAAATTTGCGGTTGCGGCGGTATTGGACGAAAACTTTGCGAAACTAATTGAAACAAAAGCCGGATAGGGAGGACGTTATATGGTAATAAAATATAAGCTAGGAGAGCTTGCGAAGGATTTAAATCTGCCGAACAAGGAGGTTGCGGCAGTCTTTTCTGGAAAATTTAAAGACGAAAAGAAACATACGACTATTTTGTCTGAAGTTGAATTGAACTTTGCGTTTGATGCTTTAAGCAAAAAATTTGAGGTTGAAAATTTCGACAATTTTTTATCTGCTGGACAGAAGAAACAAGAACCGAAAGTTGTTGAACCTGTTCAAAGGCCGGTGAGTCAAAATCAAGAGCCGGTGAGTCAAAATCAAAAGCCAGCAGCGCAACAAGTTCAGGCACAAAATAAACCAACAGCACAAAACCAAACGGGACAAAATCAAGGTTGGCAGAAAAAGCCGCCTCAAAGACCCGTACAACAAAACCAAAACCAAAACAGAAATCAAAACCAGTTCCAAAATCAGAATCAAAACCAAAACCAAAACCAAAACCAATCTCAAAGGCAAAAGAACAGTCCAACA
>CAYJFO010000038.1:0-15146 GCA_964369645.1 uncultured Oscillospiraceae bacterium
TATAACCTTGTTAACTATCTTCCAAAGCAAAGCCATTCGACCGTGTCGCTTGACGCTATGACAGAAAATTTTGACCAAAACTTACCCAACTTTAATGTGGTGGTTCCTGATGTTTCGATAGGAGAAGCTCTTGAAACAAAGACGCTTATCGAAAAGATCGAGGGAGTCGAACTTGTTTTGTGGCTTGATGACACGATAGATATATCCGACCCGTTTTCAACGTCCAACCCCGATTTGACAAACGCATGGTATAAAGATGGCAACGCGTTTTTCTCGGTGGTGGTGGACGATGGGCGACTGGTGGAAGCGTCGGAGGATATCTATGCGGTTATTGGGGACGAGGGCATGGTGTCGGGCGACGGAATAAGCACGGCGGCGGCGCAAAAAGTAACAATGAACGAGATGCCCAAAATCATGGCGATAGCGGTTCCGATAGTTCTTATAATTCTGTTTCTTTCTACAAGTTCATATTTCGAGCCGGTACTGTTTTTGGCGGTTATCGGAATATCAATCCTGTTAAACGAAGGAAGTAACATCTTTCTTGGTGGTGTGTCGTTTGTGACACGTGCGTGTAGCGCCATTTTGCAACTTGCGGTGTCGATGGACTATGCCGTGTTTCTGCTCCATCGTTTTCGTGATTATCGCGACGAGGGAATGGAGATTCGCCCAGCTATGGAAAAGGCTATGCGAAAATCAGGCCCCGCTATCTTTTCAAGCGCCATGACGACGGTTTTTGGTTTTTTGGTGCTGGTTTTAATGGATTTCAAGATAGGGGTGAATTTGGGGCTTGCGCTTGCAAAAGGTATATTTTTAAGCCTTGTTGCGGTGGTATGTCTTTTGCCTGTGCTTGCGATGTATTGCGAAAAATTGCTTGACAAGACGCGACATCGTTCTTTTTTTCCAAGTTTCAAAGGCTTTTCAAACTTTGCATTTAAAGTGTGTCTGCCGTTTTCAGTCGTGGTTATACTTTTGATATATCCGAGTTTTGTGGCACAAGGGCAAAGCGAGTTTGTATATGGGTCAACCGCAATGAACGGACCCGAAACACGTGTCGCACAGGACACCGAAAAGATACTTGAACTGTTCGGAAGTTCAAACCAGATGGTTGTACTTGTTCCAAAAGGCAACCCTGTCAAAGAAAACGAGCTAATAAACGACCTTGAACAACAACAAAAGATAACCGGAATAACGGCGTATGTCGAGCTTGTTGGCGAGGAAGTTCCCGAAAGTTTTCTGCCCGAAAGCATATCATCAAACTTTGTTTCGGACGAGTTTTCAAGAATTATATTAAATGTTGACATCCCGGACGAGGGTGAAATTGCGTTTAACACGGTTAGCGAAATCAGGGGGATTTTGGACAAGCATTACCCCGAACAGAACTACCTTGTCGGCGCAAGTGCTAGCAACTATGATCTTATGAACGTTGTAACACGAGACAACGCAGTTGTAAACATAGCGTCGATGATTGCGATATTTTTGGTGTTAGTTTTTACTTTTAAGGACATAACGCTTCCGCTTATCTTGGTTGTCGCCATTAAGGTCGCGATTAACATAAATCTTGCGATACCGTTTTTCACGGGCGACTTGATTGTTTATATAGGATATCTAATCATAAGCTCGGTTCAGCTTGGCGCAACGGTGGACTATGGTATTTTGCTTGCGACACACTATCTAGACCACCGCAAAAAAACGCCAAAACTTGAAGCGGTTAAATTGGCAATTCAAAGCGCGACACCCTCTATTTTAACCCCTGCGTTAATTCTTATTTCAGCGTGTTTCTCGCTCGGGTTTGTTTCGACAAACGGAGTTATAAGCCAACTTGGAAACATGCTCGGGCGTGGAGCGATTATATCAGTTGTAATGGTGCTTTTGTTTGTGCCGGCGATGTTTATTATATTCGATCCATTTATAAAGCTATTTGATAAAAAATATCGTAACCAAAGATTTAATAAAGTCAGAAAGGTCAAAAGTAATGAACAATAGCATTTTTAAAAGAAGCATAGCGAGTTGCATTATCGTTGTTTTTGTGTTTTGCCTTTTTGTTTCCCCAAAAACATTTGCGCAAAACACGACATCAAAAGAAGAGGTTGTATATGGTATTTTAAACCCAGACGGAACGGTTAAAGAGGTTGTTGTTGTAAATTCGTTTGATGTGAAATCCGCAACACAGCTTTTAGATTATACAAGTGGATACAGCTCAGTTACAAACCTAACCAACGGCGAAGAGATAACGGTGAATGGCGACACTGTCGAAACAACAGCTACCGAAGCCGGAAGATTTTCGTATAGCGGAGTTTTGGAAAACACATGGTTGCCGTGGTTGATCGACGTTGAATATCGTCTTAACGGAAGTGAAACAGGGCCTGAAACCCTTCATGGCAAAAGCGGAAAACTAGAAATGATAGTGGATGTTTCAAAAAACAGCGCGATAGAGGACGACTATTTCGACACGCTTGCTGTCCAGATGTCCGCAACGTTTGACGCGAACAAAACGGATAACATAACGGGGGACGGTATAACCGTTTCTTCGGGAGGCGGATCAAGAACCGTTTCATATATATTTATGCCGGGTGAGGGCGGAACGATTAGCCTGTCGCTTGATATAAACGAGTTTGTTTTTTCAGGGTTACAGTTTGCCGCCGTTCCTCTGTCTGTCGATATAGAGGACAGTTTTGACGTGTCATCAATTGCGGGCGACCTTTCGTCTGAACTTCTCGACCTTGAAAACGGAATACACGATTTAAGCGACGGAATAGACGATATCTCGGACGGAACAAGGGTTATGACCGATGGAATGATTAAGTTTAATGAAGGATTGAAACAAGCACGAGACGGCGCAAACCTATATTATGAAGGGGTAGCCGAGTTCAATACTCAAACAGGGGTGCTTTTACAGGCGGTTCAGCTTACAATTGATTCAACGCTACTTCAAGCGCAACCGATAGTAGACGGGATTAACGCTGGCCTGTCGCTTGCGGGACAACCGACTTTTCCAAATCTCTCTGAAAGCAATTATAAAGCCACATTGCAAGCCGTGTCTGTCATGATTACTCCGGCAGACCCAAACTATGCGACGGTTCAACAGGTTATGCAGCTTCTCGACTACAACACCGGTATAAAGGCGTATATGCATGGCGCAAAAGAGCTTGCTAGCGGGTCGCTTCAAATAACGAGCAGCATTCCCGAGATGTCGAAAAACTTTGACCTTATGACAAGTGGCGCTGCTTCGCTTTTAGGCGGAGTTGAGCTGTATCAAAACGGGGTGAACACGATGTCGAATGAGGTGTACGGCATGGGGTCACGAGTTGAAAACGAGATAAACGAAACTATCGAAACCGAAACAGAAAGTTTCACGGCAGATTTTGTGCCAAAGTCGTTTACATCAAATAAAAATCAAAACGTCGAAGCGTTACAGTTTATTTTGAAAACCGCGAGCATCGAAGAGGGGAGCTTTGAAACGAATGTGACAGATAAAGACCAAGAAAATGAGGGGGATATGACAGCAAAGCCCTCAATTATGGACAAAGTTAGGGAGTTAATCGACCTTATGTTTGTTGAGAATTAGAAAAAATATACTTATAAAAGCTTGAAAAAATATGATAAAAGACCGCTACTATCACTTTGATAGCGGCGGTCTTTTGTGTTAGCGTTGTTTCGTTAACTTTAAATTATAGCCCGAGATTTTGAAGCTGGTCTGCTATAGTGTCTACACATTTTTTGTATTCTTTAACGTTTTTACCAAGTTGGTTTATAACAAAAACCCAGTTATCTGTTACGGCGTCGATTACAGTGTTAATGATGAGGTTGTCAAGCCCTACTTCGGGCAAAATCATAACACGATAAGCGTTTATTTTGTCTCCCATTTTTGCGGGGTTGATAACCATCTGGGTGTCCTTGTTGATGGGTGCAAAAACAATTAGCTTTGCAGCGCCATGCTTAGCAAGGATCGGCTTTCCCAAAGGGAACTCAACGTCTTTAATCGCTTCGTATAGTTCTTCCATCGTGTAGTCGTTTTTAAAGGTAACCTTCTTCATATTCAAAAATGCCATATTTCTTTCCTCCAACTGTTGTTCTTTATTGAAACTTTCAATACTATATATTATTTATAAAGATATGTCAACAGTAATGAAGGTGGAAACAGGTGTTTAAAGCGTTGTGGCTGTTGTTTTAACAGGATAAATATTTGTACGTATTGTGTTGCTATTAATGCATGGCTGGTTTAGAACTAACATAGAAAAAGGACGAAAAATTAAACCAAACGAAAATCATACAAAAGAAAGAATGCTGTTTAACAAGATGCGTGAATATTAATAAAATCACATATATTAATTAAACGCACAAAAGTGTGGGACACTCATTAAAGAGTGCCCCTTAAATGGTTAAACCTATTTGGTTAATGCTTATATCCGCATTTTTCGCAAACACCATCTTTGTTCAACGCAATTCCGCAAAGCGGGCAACGTTCGATGTTGTTTTTTGTATCATACTCAGCGGAGGCGGCGTTAACGCCACTTGTAAACGTTATCTTAGCAATGTTGAGTTTTTCTTTTAAAAGGTCGTAAACTATCTTAATCATTCCCTCGACCGTCATTGTTTCTTTTGTAACAACCAAACGACAATCGGGATAAGCGGTAGCAAGTTCTGTTTTAAACGCTTCGCCCTTCATTTGGTTTTGGGGCGTTCCATCTTTTATTCCGGTTTGTTCGTATACTCCGAGGATTGCCGGAAGAAGAGGGTCGTCTTCGCGTAAAATAAGCGAATGGTCAAAGTTTTTGAGTAGCGACCACGCGGTCTTTTGGATTTCATTACATGGGAAAACCATGTTTACTCCGGAATTAATCGAGTCTTCTACCTCTATTGTCAATATTCCGGTGTGTCCGTGTAGATATTGGGCTTCGCCTTTAAAACCATAAAATCTGTGTGCATATTGTAAGTCGAATGTTGTGATACTTCTCATTGTGAACCTCCGTATTTTTTATTTAATTCGGGTTTGCGCCCCCGTTAGCGTTGATTAAGTTTGAGAGTTACAGTTTGAACAGATTCCTGTAAACGTTATTGTGTGTCCGTTGAAACAAAAACCATCGGTATTGTTTATCTCTTTTTCAAGGTCAAACAGATAGTCGAGCTTAACATCGAAAACTTTGCCACATTTTGAACATCTCGAATGGTAATGTGGATTTGTTTTGTGGTCGAAACGATCGGCTTCGCTTGGAACCTCAATTTTTGAGATGTCTTTGTTTTTTGCAAGCTGGTTAAGGTTGCGATAGACCGTTCCGCGACTTATACTAGGATATGTTTTAATAACCTCGTAATACACTTCGTCCGCAGTTGGGTGGCTCTTTAGGTTGTTTACCGTGGACAACACAACACCTCGTTGGATTGTGTTTCGCTTTATTGTCATATTACTTGCTCCAATTAATAAGATATCTTAATTAGGATTATATATCATTAATATCTCGCAGTCAATGAATTTGATTTGAACATTTTGTGAATTAAAATAATTATGTGCGTATTATTGTCGAAATATACTGTTTGGTAATTCAAATGGCTTACTTTATTAAATTTTAATTGAAATAAAGGGCTCTTTTGTGCTAAAATAAACCGTACTAATAAAGTCATAAAGTAAATACATTATTATAATATTTTAAAGAGGAATAGAAAAGATGAGCGAAACAAACAATTTTATACATGATATTATCGATAACGATATCAAGGAGGGAAGGGTAACAAAGATCCACACAAGGTTTCCTCCCGAACCGAACGGATATCTCCACATTGGGCATACAAAAGCTATGTGGATAAACTCGACAACTGCGACAAAATACGGCGGAAAATTCAACCTGCGTTATGACGACACGAACCCGACAAAGGAAGACGACGAGTTTGTTAAATCTATATACGACGATCTTTGTTGGCTTGGGACTGAACCTACGGGTGGCATCTTCTACGGAAGCGATTATTTTGATAAATGCTATGAATTTGCGGTTGAGCTCATAAAAAAAGGTAAGGCATATGTTTGTTCGCTTTCGCCCGAAGAGATGAGGGAATTAAGGGGAACGCTCACAGAACCTGGAAAAAACAGCCCCTACAGGGAGCGCTCGGTGGAACAAAACCTAGATTTATTTGAACGCATGAAAAACGGCGAGTTTAAAGCGGGCGAACATATTTTAAGGGCGAAGATAGATATGTCAAGCCCAAACATGAACATGCGCGACCCCGCTATCTACCGCATTATGCATCTTGAACACCACAGACAAGGCAACAAATGGTGTATCTATCCGCTTTATGACTATGCGCACCCAATTCAAGACGCGCTTGAAGGGATAACACATTCGCTTTGTTCGCTTGAGTTCGAGAACCACAGGCCTCTTTACGACTGGGTTATCGACAACATAGGATTTGAGCATAAACCACATCAATATGAGTTTGCGCGCCTTAACCTTACATACACCGTTATGAGCAAACGTTACCTTAGAGAACTTGTCGAAACAAATGTAGTGGACGGTTGGGACGATCCTAGAATGCCGACGCTTGGAGGCTTAAGAAGAAGAGGGTATACCCCAACTTCGATAATTAACTTTGTTAAAACTGCCGGTGTTTCAAAGGCAAACAGCCTTGTGGACATTGGTTTGCTTGAATTTTGTATACGTGACGAACTAAACGTAATAGCACCGCGCAGAATAGCTGTAGCAGATCCGATTAAGGTAACCGTTACTAACTATCCCGACGATAAAGTGGAAGAGTTTTCTGTTTCGAATAATCCGAACGACCCCGAATCCGGAACAAGAACGGTTAAGTTTTCTAAAAACCTTTATATAGACAGAAGCGACTTTTTTGTGTCGCCTCCGCCAAAATTTTTCAGAATGTTCCCCGGCAACGAGGTTCGTCTAATGGGCGCATACATTGTTAGATGTGACGATTATAAACTTGATGACGACGGAAACGTAGTTGAAATTTTGTGCTCTGCCGATCTTTCAAGCGGAGGAAAGGCTCCGGAAGACGGAAGAAAGATAAAGGGAACGATACATTGGCTTTCAGAACAAAACTGCTTTGACGCGACAGTTCGTTTGTACGACAGATTGTTCACGCTTGAAAACACAGGGGACATTGAAGAGGGCAAAGGGTACAAAGACTACCTTAACCCGAATTCGGTCGAAACGTTTGAAAACGCAAAACTTGAAGCGTGTATTGAGAACGAGCCGGACGACACAAGATATCAGTTTGTTCGCATGGGATATTTTATTAAGGACACAAAATCTAACGGCGGATTTAACAGGATAGTTGGGCTTAAAGATACATGGGCAAAGCTTAAAAAATAAACAGATATAACACAAAAAACGATGACAAATATTGATGAATAGAAAAAAGATTTTTGGAGAAAACGCTATGACAATTAATAACTTTAACCCTGCAATGCTTTGTGATTACTATGAGTTTACAATGGCTAACGGATATGTTTTAAGTGAAATGGCGGACAAATATCTTTATTTTGATCTTTACTTTAGAAAGGTTCCGGACGGAGGAGGTTTTGCGATAGCCGCAGGTCTTGAACAGGTTGTCGAATATATTGAAAACCTTCAATTTACACAAAAAGATATCGAGTATCTTAGAAATCAAAATCAATTTTCCGAGAAATTTCTTGAAAGGCTTTTGGAGTTTAAGTTCACGGGGGATATATGGGCAGTTCCGGAGGGAACGCCTATCTTTCCAAACGAGCCGGTAATGACGATAAGGGCGAAAGCTATAGAAGCCCAGATAGTTGAGACGTTTTTGCTTTTGTGTGTAAACCATCAATCATTAATAGCGACAAAAGCCAATCGCATAGTAAGGGCGGCGGCAGGAAGGGCGATACTTGAATTTGGCGCGAGGCGTGCACAAGGTGTCGAAGCGGCTTGTCTTGGGGCACGGGCGGCGTACATTGCCGGTTGTGTTGGTACTTCTAACTCTGCGACGGGAAAGTTGTTCGATGTGCCGGTTTCGGGAACTATGGCGCATTCGTGGATACAGACTTTCGACGACGAATACACCGCGTTTTTGACCTATTGTAAGGCGTATCCAAACAAAGCTTCGTTGCTCATTGACACATATAGCGTTTTAAAAAGCGGTTTACCCAACGCGATTAGGGTTTTTAAAGAGCTAGGTATCGAAAACTGTAGCGTGAGGATAGATTCGGGAGACATAACGTATCTTTCCAAAAAGGTTCGAGAAAAACTGGACGCCGAGGGACTATCAAACTGTAAGATAGTAGCGTCCAACTCGCTTGACGAGAACATTATTCGCGACATAATCCTTCAAGGCGGTTGTGTCGACGTTTTTGGCGTTGGCGAAAGGCTTATAACCGCAAAAAGCGACCCTGTTTTCGGCGGGGTTTATAAACTTGTCGCTGTTGAGTCTAAAAGCGGAAAAATTGTGCCTAAAATTAAGGTTTCGGAAAATGTAACCAAGATAACGACGCCACACTTTAAAAAGGTTTATAGGATATATAATATGGACACGGGAAAGGCAGAGGCGGATATTTTATGTTTGCACGATGAAATTATTGATACAACAAAGCCGCTTACCATCTTTGATCCGAATCATACGTGGAAAAAGAAAACCTATAATAACTACTATTTGAAAGAACTTTTGGTTCCGGTTTTTAAGGATGGAAAAAGGGTGTATGACATTCCGACGGTTGAGCAAACAAGGGAGCATTGTTTAAAAGAGATAGACAGCCTTTGGGACGAGGTTAAACGTTTTGAAAATCCACATACATATTATGTTGATCTTTCGGAAAAACTATGGAAAACAAAACAGAAACTTCTCAAGGAGAACAGCGAAAAATGAGCCCAAGATATGACTATGCAATATTCGATTTTGACGGAACGTTGATAGACACAAGCGAGGGAATTGTAAAAAGCCTTGTGCATATTTTATCTAAAGAATTTTCAATTAACGAGACGGACGAGGAAAAATTAAAAAGATTTATAGGCCCGCCCCTTGCCGCAACGTTTGAGGCGGAATTTGGGTTTAAAGGTGAACAGCTTGAAAAAGCTGTGGAAACCTATCGGGTGCATTATACTAAAACGGGTTTGTATCAATGCAAAATGTTTCCGCTTTTAAAGAAAACACTCGGAACGCTAAGAGATAACGACGTTAAAATTGGAATAGCGAGTAGCAAGCCGGCATATCTAATCCATACACTTTTGGAATATTTCGGTCTTGAAGAGATGTTTGATACCGTTGTTGGGGTAAAGGGCGGGATGACTCAAAGCCACACAAAATCCGAATGTATCGAGATAGCTCTTGACCAACTCGGCTGTAAAGATAAAAGTCGCGCGGTTATGATTGGGGACAGGTGTTTCGACGCGGTGGGTGCAAGAGACTGTAACATTGATTTTGTTGCGGCGGAGTATGGTGGTTCCGCGCCGCTTTCTGAGTTTTTTGAATTTGATGTTAAACTTTTTGCTAAAAGTTTAACTGAGGTTGCAGATTTCATATGTACAAACAAATATTTGTTTTAAAAATATTTATTTCAAAAATATTTATTTTAAAAATATAATTATATTTTATGTATAATATAATATAACAAGACCATAATATAAACAGAAGGTAACAAAAGAATTTTGAAACTTGTTTGTGAAAACAAATAAAAACTAAAATTTTTAATGCCTTCAAGATATAGCAAACGAAGCCAGAAGATAAAGAGATAAAGAAAATTTTAAATGTATAATTGTAGTACTGTAGCTTTTGTATTACAACGAAAATTTAAAAATGCGAATTTTTCGCTTGATGTTTCTTTTGATAAAATGGTTTTGAATGCAAAAAAACAAGTTTCTACACACTAAACGGTGCGGCAACTTGTTTTTTGTTTTGCTTATTATTTTGTTTTGCGTAAACAACAGCGATTGTAAACAACATTAGATGTAAACAACTATTGTTGTTACAGAGAATTTCTTTTAGAGATTTGTATCCGAAGATTCTGGTGCGTCGTTGATATCTGACGATTTAACATCGTCGGATGATTGTAAAATCTTTTGAACGTCATCAAGGTCGCGTTGCTCGGTTTCTTCAGAAAGTATAGCAAGGTCGCTTTGCTCGGTTGTCTTAGACAACATGGCGTCTTCGATTTGTTCCGGTAACACAGTGTGGATAGGTTGCTCGAAAGTTGGCGGTTGGTTATTTTTTGAAATAATAACGCCGATTAAAAGCACAATAAAATAGATAAGTAGAAACGACGCTATAACACAAAGGATTATAACTATAACGGTCATCACATTATTGGCGAAGTTTTCATTAAAAAAGGAATTTAAAAACTCTTCCAACTGGAAGTCATAGTAAGTTTCGTCAGACATGTTAAAATCAGAATTAAACTGGTGGTCTATGTCAGGCGAGGGTTGGTTCTCGCTTGAAAAAAAATCTATGCTTTCGACGGACGAAACGAGTGTGCTTATCGTGTTGTTGTCTATCGGTCCACCGGTATAAGAATAAAGTTCAAACGACAAAGAATAACCATTTGTTATCGTGACGATGTCGATACCATTTATTTCAGATCCGTCGGTGAATTCGTAAAGCATCGCTAAATATTTTTCTTGTTCAGTTTCGATTATAAAATAATCGGTATAAATTAAAATGTCATCTGAAAAACGTCCTTGGTAATCGTTGAAAATCTCCTCAAAATCTTGGTCGTCATACAAACTAAATTCTGTCGAACTGTCTTGGGCGGCGGCAAAATAGATTGATTGACTATAATCCTCGGTGATAGCCCAAAAATACAGATCAGAGTTTTGGAACATCTCGATAGTTTCCTTATAGTCATAACCTAGGTCGGTGAAGACAGGATGATGTTCCTCGGAATTTTCTGTTAACACATAATATCCCACAGGGGAGTTGAGCGACAAGCCTAGTTCATCAAAAGTTAATGTGTTTGAGACTTGCGCCGCAACGAAGGGCGAAAAGGCTAACGTAACCAAAATTAAAAGGACTAAAGTTTTTATTATAATATTCTTTTTCATTAAACTACCGTTTCTTAATTTTTATTTTATAGGTACAACTTGATAATGTTACAAAAACAAAGGTTTTATTTAACACTGCCGTCTTCGTAAACGAAAAATTCCTTCGGCGGGGTTTGCGAAGAAAACTGCATAGGCGACAAAACCGCCGCATAGCTTCCGGCGTTTGTTATTACTACCGCGTCTCCGATTTGAAGTTTAGGGAACGTTATATCTTTTGCAACAACGTCGGCCGCTGTACAAAGATTTCCCACAAGCGAAACTTCTTCAATTTGGTCGCCTTTGTCTTGTAAGCAAAGCGGAATAAATTGAAAAGCGTCCTTAGAAGTGTAGAGAGGTTCGACGGGGAGCGGGTTTTGTGTTTTATCATAATTTAAAACAAGTTGTTCGATAGACGGGCGGATAAATCCGTTTAACGTGTTGCAAAGTATGACAAACGTTTTGCCACATGAAACTTTTTTGTCAAGAACTTTTGTGACATAAACGCCATTTTTGCCGACAAGAAATCTTCCTGTTTCGATAAAAATAGTCGTTTTTGAAAACTCATTTTTAAATTGTTGTGTGAGTTTTGACATCGAATTTCCGAGATATTCCGTGTTACAAGGTTTGTCAATATCGGCATAAGCTATTCCTATTCCGGAACCCATGTTAATGAATTCAAGCGGTTTTCCAAGTTTTTCAACAACTTCTCTAGACAACGAAAACATCTTTTTATAGTAGTTTTCAATAACTTTTTCATCAAGTTCTTGGCTTCTCGAATGGACATGTATTCCAGTAATCTCGACATGTTCAAGTTTTTTTAACTCGTCAAGGTTGGAAAAAAAGCTGTCGCTGTCTATGCCAAACTTGGACGGAATTGGGGAGTTGCCGACAAATGTAAAAGGCGGATTTAATCTAACACCTATTTTAACGACGATGTTTTTTTGTTTTGCTACCGAATCAATACGATGTATTTCGTCCAAACTGTCCGCAATTAATGTGGAAATTTCGATAGTGTTAGCAATGTCTTGAGTTGTCTTTCCGGGCGCTGAAAAAAGAATTAGTTCTTTAGGCACGTTGTTTTTAGCCGAGATCAAAACCTCGCTAACGCTTGCGGCGTCTGCGCCAAGACCGTTTTTAAAGATCGTTTCAACTACGTTGCAATTAGGGTTTGTTTTCAGTGAATAAAGAAATTCAATTCCATCAAAATTTTGTGTCAAAGTCTTAACACTTTGTTCGATTCCTTTTTTGTCATAAAGATAAAAACTGTTGTTTTGTTCCAAAAGATTTAAAATAATCTGTTTGTTGTTCATGTTACACCCCAAATAATAATCTTAAAATTATACTATACGGCTAATTATATCACAAAAAAAGATATAAATCAGTTTGTTTTTATCTCTGTTTGTAAAATAATCACTTTTTCTTTTATTTGAGACATTTAAACCAAACATCAAGCGACAGTTTAATTGCGCTTTAAACTGTATACTGATAAAAATTTGATTTTGGTGGTGTAGTTTATTTTGAAGATTGCAGTAGGTTCTAGGTACATACAAAAAAGTTTGTCAGACGTTTCGTATAAAATTAAGCCGCTTATACCCGCGATTTCAAGATTTGCCGTTCAACTCGCGATGGTGGGTATGTCGTTTCTATTGTCAAGAATTCCTGTTTATGAGGGGAACTGTCTTTTTGGCATAAGCCTTGTTGTTGGTTCGGCAAACAGCTATTCGATGTCCGTTTTGATTGGTTTTATTTTAAATGCGTGGTTTGGCGGAAACTTGATTGAAAATTCAACCTTTCTTGCGGCGGCGGGGGTAGCCGCAACGGTTAGAATTATAGTTAATTCAAACGCAAAAAAAACGAAAACAAACAGCTTTGTTCCGTCACTTATAGCCTGTCTTGTTTCGGTTGCCATCACCGAGATTTCAATAGTTATCTTTTCTGAAACATTTTCTTTTAGAATGTTGGGGCTTCTTATAAGTAAATCTGCGTTTATTGCTGCGTTTTCGTATTTCTATTACATAGCAACCAACTATTTAAATGACAGGCATTTTACAAAGATAGGAATGCAAGAGGGGTTTTGCTGTTCGTTTGCTTTTGCAACGATGTTGATGGCTCTTTATCCGATAAACATATCGGTTGTGTCGCTAGGACGAGTTGTAGCGTTTACATTTGTTGTGGCAAGTTTCTATTTTTTAACCACAAAATTATCAATAGCAGTGTCGGTTGCGGCCGCTTGTGCTGTTGTTTTTTCGGAACATGAATTTGCGTTTGCCGCGCTTGGCCTTGTTGCCGCGGGGACTATCTCGTCATTTGTAAAGGAAAAAGGGCGCGCTCTTTATGCTATAGTTTTTTTGTGTGGGGCGATAATGTTTTCCGCCACAAGTAATTCCCATTTCTATTCGATAGCGTATATAACAGAAGCGATAGTCGCTACGCTTGTTTTTTTGATTATTCCTATAAAGTACAAAGTTATCGAAAATTCGGGGATTAAACTCCACAGAAGCGCCGCGCTTGCGGTTGAAAGCCGTCTTTTGTCGATGTCGGCAGCCATGAAAGACATATGTTCCATTTTAGAACGAAACTTGACCGAAACGGCAAAAAACAAAGAGATTGAAAAGCTATACAACACGGCGGTCGATAAAGTTTGCAGAGGCTGTACCCTTATGTCATACTGTTGGGTCAAGTGTTATAGCAGTTCAACTAAAGCGCTAAATTCGATAACTCCAATTCTTTCGTCGTCGGGAGAGGTCACAAAAGATCAAGTTTTTTCGGCTTTCGACAATCGTTGTATAAACTGTTCAGAACTGTCCGAAATAATAAGTGAACAGTATTTGAAATACATAGAAACGCAAAGAATAAATCGCAACGCTAAACTGTTTAGGGGGCTTTTAAAACGTCAATTTCACGCGTTAAGTCAGATGCTTTCTTGTTCCGCAAAAGAACTTAGAAGCATGTATGAATGGGACGAAAACGACAGCGCAAGAATATATATCTATGCTGAACGTCTTAGGATACCTATTGACACAGCAAGCTGTGTATACGACGCGGCACATCACCCGACAATTACAATAAGGCTTAAAAAATCAATAGACGATCGACTGTTGAAACGATTTTCTGCGGCGATAGCAAGCGCCGTTGGGGTTACCCTTTCGCCTCCGATAATAAAGAAAAACGCAAACTCTGTGACGCTTTTTTATTCCGAACAACCAAGGTATATAGTTCACACGGCGGTCTCACAACGCGCCGCATATGGCGATGTTTGCGGCGATGTGTATACGGTTTTTGCCGACACTAAGGGAATTGTCCACTTGGTTCTTGCGGACGGAATGGGAACGGGAGAGCTTGCCGCAAAGGATGGTACGGTGTGTTGTGCGTTTATGAGACGGCTTATGGAAAACGGTTTTCCCGCGCTTCGTGCCGCCGAAATTGCAAACAGCACTATGTCTATGAAAGAGGATAGCGAGTCGGCTTGCACCCTTGATTCGTTGAGCTTTGATATGTATTCCGGAAACATGTCGCTTTTTAAAGCGGGGGCGGCGCCAACATATCTTTTCGGAGGGGGTGGAGTCAAAAAATTAAGCTATCCAACGCTTCCGGTCGGGATATTTTCCGAGGTTACGGGCAGAGAGTTTAGGCATAAACTCATGCATGGCGACATAATCGCGATGGTGTCGGACGGAACGATTGGAAACGATGGAAGTTTTATTGAGAAAATTTTAAAAGAAAGAAGTGGTCAAAAAGCCGAGGATATATGCCTTGCGATTAAAGACCACGCGGTGATACGTGGAGGAACGCCGGACGACATTACGGTTATTGTTGCAAAGATTGAACAAAGCAAGGGGGCTTAGCAGTTGAAAATTTGACACAGTATTTTGTGTCATTTAAAAGTTTATATCAATAGTTTTACATTTGCCCTCTTACGTTAATCCGAGATTGACAGCTCTCCCAAAGGGAAAGCCGAGGAAATGGGCTATCCCTTTGGGAGAGCTGTCACGAAGTGACTGAGAGGATATTTGTAAAATTTTGGTTGATACAAGATATTAGGGGCTGTCGTAAATGCACAAATCATTTGCGACAGTCCCATTTTTTTCAAAAAAATATGTTGACTTTGTATACAGATATGTAGTACAATAAAACAATTAGATTTTAATGTGGGTTATCATGCGCAATTGAAGA
>CAYJFO010000039.1:0-14803 GCA_964369645.1 uncultured Oscillospiraceae bacterium
AAAAGAGTTGCGGCGGACGAAAAAACAAAATCAATTATTAATATAAAGATTACGTTGGAGGTATAATATGCATGAAGACATTCTAAAGACTCTCATTACCGAACAGGAGATTGCAAGCAGAGTTAAAGAACTAGGGAAACAAATTTCAAAAGATTATGCTAACTGTGAAGACCTTTTGGTTATAAGTGTTTTAAAGGGTTCGATACTTTTTGTCGCCGACCTTATCCGTGAGATTGATGTCCACACCGAGATAGATTTTATGGTAGTTTCAAGTTTCGAGGGTGGAGTTAAAAGTACCGGCGTTGTAAAAATAGTTAAAGACCTTGATATACCGATAGATAAAAAAGATCTCTTGATTGTAGAGGACATTTTAGATAGCGGAAAAACGTTGTCATATCTTCGCGAGATATTAAATGGGCGTAATCCGAAAAGCTTGAAAATTTGTACTTTGCTTGACAAACCCGTAAGAAGAGAAGCGGATGTATACGCCGACTATATAGGATTTACCGTTCCGGACGAGTTTGTTGTTGGATATGGATTAGACTACGAAGAGAGATATCGAAACGTTCCGTACATTGGAATTTTGAAGCCTAGCGTATACACCGACCAAGACGCAAAGGACCTTGGATTGTAAATGAAAAATAAAATTTAAATAAAGAGAAGAGAAATTAAAAGATGCAGACAAATAATAATCGAAATAACAGAGGCGTGCCGATAGTTGTATTTATCGTATTGGCGCTCTCGATACTTTTTTTGGTTAACAATATGAGTGATGAGCCGAGTGAAAAGTATTCCGAAATTGTATCGATGTTTAAAAACGACGAGGTTTCCTCGTTTACGTTTGATTACGACAGCGGAAGACTTTCATACAAGCTGTTTACTGACGAAGAAAACGCGGCTTTGAACGTGTACACAATACCGAGCGTGCCGCTGTTTATACAGGATGTTTGGGAGACGGTTGAAAACTACAACGCCGAAAATCCCGACAATCCGATCGATTACGACGTAACAAGAACATCAGATATTTGGAGCATGATACTGTCGGTTCTTCCGCTTGTGCTTATGGTTGGAGTTATTATCTTCTTCTATTTCTCGATGATGGGACAAGGTGGCGGAAAGATTGGCTCTGTCGGAAAGGCAAGAACCAAAAACGCCGCGGAAGAAGGAAGAAAGGCTACGTTTGAAGACGTTGCCGGAGCTGACGAAGAAAAAGAAGAACTAACCGAGATAGTTGAATATCTTAAAAATCCGCTTGATTTTGGAACGCTTGGCGCAAAAATTCCGAGGGGTGTCCTGCTTGTTGGCCCTCCGGGAACGGGTAAAACGCTGCTTGCAAGGGCGGTAGCCGGCGAAGCCGGAGTTCCTTTCTATTCGATATCGGGTTCTGACTTTGTCGAACTTTATGTTGGTGTTGGTGCTTCAAGGGTTCGTGACCTTTTTGATAAAGCAAAGAAAACAAGACCATCGATTATCTTTATCGATGAAATCGACGCAGTCGGACGCCGAAGAGGAGCGGGTCTTGGCGGCGGACACGACGAACGCGAACAAACGCTAAACCAACTTCTTGTCGAGATGGACGGATTTGCAACTAATGACGGAGTTATAGTCATGGCGGCTACCAACCGTAACGATATACTAGACCCGGCGCTCCTTCGTCCGGGAAGGTTCGATCGTGAAGTTTTTGTTGGCTATCCCGACATGAAAGGCAGAGAAGAAATCCTTAAAGTTCACGCACGTAACAAACCGCTAGGCCCCGATGTTGACCTTTCGACAATAGCAAAATCAACCCCCGGATTTACCGGAGCGGACCTTGAAAATCTTCTCAACGAAGCGGCATTGCTTGCGGCTCGTAAGAAGCGCAAAGCTATTACAGAGCAAGATATCGAAGAAGCTACGATGAAAGTAATTGTAGGGCCCGAAAAGAAATCGCGCGTTGTAACGGAGCACGAAAGAAAACTCACGGCATACCACGAAGCGGGTCACGCAATAGCCCATTATTATTTCACACCGGACAAACCGGTACATCAAATTTCGATAATTCCCCGCGGTTCTGCCGGAGGATATACAGTGTCTTTGCCGGTAGAGGACAAACAATATAGAACTAAAAACGAGATGTTTAACGAAATTATAACTCTTCTTGGCGGACGTGTTGCAGAGGCGTTAACACTTGACGATATCTCGACAGGCGCGTCAAGCGACCTGCAAAGGGCTACAGCAATCGCTCGGGGTATGGTAACGAAATACGGATTTTCTAAAAAACTAGGCCCCGTTGTATATGGCTCGCAAGACGAGGTTTTCCTTGGACGAGATTTTACACAACAGCAAAAAAACTATTCCGAAAACTTTGCCAACGAGATAGACATTGAGATCAAAGCAATCATAGAAGAATGCTTCGATAAATGCGAAGATATGCTAACAGAACACAAAGAAAAACTTGAAGTTGTTACGTCGGCGTTGTTAGAGTTTGAAAAGATGGACGGAAACACGTTCAAATCTATAATGGAAAATGACGGAAAAGACGGCGTTGATATTCTGTTGCCATTGAGAGCGAAAGACCAAGGCGAAACAGAACAACAACCCGAGCGGGACTCTGAAATAGAACAGGTTCAAGAGGATAAAGTCGACGAAATTGAAAACGAACAAGTTCAAAATGATCAAACAGAAGATTAACAATTAATTTAAATTTAAGTAAAACGAGGGAATGTTTTGGCGTTTCCCTCGTTTTATTTAATAAATATACGTCTTTTGTCAGCGAGAAAGGAATACATTATTACTGATGGAAAATTTTTTAATTAAAACTAAACCCAAAAACGTGGCGGTAGATGCAAAGCTCACAATGGTGGATTATATCAAAACTAAATACGAGACATTTTTGCAAGACCCATTTAACGAGATAGATGGTTTAGTACTTGCGCAAGCAAGCTATTTTGACATAAAAGGGATGGTAGGAGAGTTTAAGGAAGAGGATTTTGAAAAAGAAACCGGTGGCTTAAACAGGATGTTTAAATCATGGTGGCACAACATAAGTAATGTTAAGACACCGTTTTCCGCCTTATATAAAGCCGAAAAGTTTGACGATATGTTGCTTCACACTTCGTATGAAGTGTCCAACCGAGAGATTTTATATGCCGCGTGTGCAAGTCCGAGGTTTCGCGATGTTTTGATAAGCTGTTTTTCTTATAAGTTGGACAAAGAAACATCGGAGCAGTTTTCCGCCGTTACGTTTACTCTTCCGAGTGGCGAAACTATTGTGGCTTTTCGTGGCACAGACAGCACGGTGGTGGGGTGGAAAGAAGATTTTAACATGACATACCTAAGCGCCGTCCCAAGCCAGCTTTCCGCGACGAGATATCTTAACATAGTTGGACGACAAGCCAAAGGAGATATCTATGTGGTGGGGCATTCCAAAGGTGGAAACCTTGCGGTCTATGCTGGGGCTTCTGTGGATAAAGAGGTTCAAGACAGGATTAAAATTATCTATGACTATGACGGGCTTGGTTTCATGTCGGGTATCTTTGACGAGGAACAAAAAAGTGCTATTCAAGACAGGGTTATAAAAATTATGCCGGAAGGGTCGATAGTTGGGGTCATGCTTGAAAGCATAGGGGCGATTAAAGTTATTAAAAGTAACAAAGTTGGGATTATGCAACACGAAGCGGCTTCGTGGGAGGTTGAGGGCAATGAGTTTATCAAAAGCGACAGCGTCACAAACAGGGTTAAATATATAGATAAAACACTGAACACATTTATAAACAATCTTTCGCCCGAACAAAGGAAAACCGTTATAGACACTGTGTTTTCGCTACTCGATACGATTAAAGCGGAACGTCTTTCGGATCTTGGTCCTTTAATTTCAAAGGAAAAAGAGACGATTAGAAACTCGATAAAAGATATCGATGACGAGACGTCTAAATGTATTAAAGAGGTATTTAAGTTGTTTTTAAAAACATCGTTAACGTTTGCTTTTGTGAAAGAAGAACAAATTAACAAGGATCTTGAGGTTTTCAATTAATTACAAGACATTTCGTATAGACAAATAGAGATCTACAAGAAGTTCTTTAGATATCTCTCCCTTCGGCGGTAGGGGAGAGATCTGAAAAGTTAATCAACGCAGTTTTCTACAGCCAACATCTTTAAGAATTTGAAAAAAAGTGATAAATATAATATAATATGAATAATCTCCGCCTTTCGGCGGAGCTATTGGAAATACTCCTTGTCGAACTTCGTTCGCCATTTTGCACCGATGGTGCAAAAACCGTAGTATTTCTTAGAATTAAAGCTACATCTAATATGAATTAGATTGATTTTATCTTTTGTATTCGGAGAGTTTGATGATATATCTTGACAACGCGGCAACGACGAGGGTTTCAAAACAGGTTATAACCGAGATAACAAGGATACTTGATGAGGTTTTCGGAAACCCTAGCGCGTTATATTCAAAAGGAATTAAAGCGGAACAAGAACTTTTTTGTGCGAGAAAAACGATAGCGGAAGCGCTTCAGTGTGAAACGTCGGAGCTATACTTTACCGCGAGCGGTACCGAAGCCAACAACATAGCAGTTTTAGGAGCGGTTGACGCGCGAAATGCTTGGGCAAACGAAGTTGTTGTGTCGGCGTTTGAGCACCCAAGCGTTCAAAATACCGTACGCGAACTTAAAGCGAAAGGTTTTTTAGTCCGCGAAGTAAAGCCGAAAAACGGCATTATAGATGTGCGGGAGGTCGCAAGTCTTGTTAACGCGAAAACGGCGCTTGTGTCGGTTATGAGGGTTAATAACGAAACGGGAGCGATTTCCGACGTTGAAACGCTTGCAAAACTGGTTAAAGAAACCAACAAACGAACGGCGGTACATTGCGATAATATACAAGGTTTTTTGAAATGTGACTTTTCTTTAAAAGACAAAAACATCGACAGCGTTTCGATAAGTGGTCATAAAGTAAATGCCCCAAAAGGAATTGGAGCGTTGTATTTAAGAAAAGGCTTTAACATAAAACCTATCATGTTTGGCGGCGGACAGGAAAAGGGAATTAGAAGCGGAACGGAAAACGTGGCGTTTGCGGTTGGGTTTGCGAAAGCGGTTGAAATTTTTGAAAGACAAAAATCTTTTGACAATGCTACAAAGTTAAATGGGCTTGCAAGGCAAAGCCTTGAAAAACTTGAAGATATTAAAATCCATTCTCCAATACAAAGTTCCCCTTATATTTTAAACTTTTCGGTGGTTGGTTATAACTCAGAAACGTTGATACATTTTTTGGAACAAAGCGAGATATATGTGTCGGGTGGTTCGGCTTGTTCCAAAGGAAAACGAAGCCACACTTTAACTGCGCTTGGAACGTTAGATAAAGAGATAGACTCGGCAATTAGGGTTAGCTTTTGTGATACGACGACAACAGCCGACGTCGAAAGACTTGTAGAAGAAATAAAAAAAGCACAACAAAGTTTGATGAGAAAGAAATAACAAAAAATGAACGAAATACTTTTAGCTAAATACGGCGAAATTGCCCTTAAAGGATTAAACAAAAGCAGTTTTGAGTCGGCGCTTCTTAAAACGATACGAAAAAGAATGTCAGAGTGTGGCGACTATAAGGTATATAAAGCCCAATCGACTATATATGTTGAACCAAAAAACGACGACTGTGATATAGATAAAGCTTGCGAAAATCTCAAAAGAATCTTTGGGATCTCCGCTATTAATCGCGCGCTTATAGTCGAAAAAGATTTCGATAAAATTTGCGAGGGCGCGGTTTCATATCTTGAGGACAACCTTAAAAATGCAAAGACATTTAAGGTTTCGGCAAAACGTGCCGACAAGAAATTTCCGCTTGACTCGATGGAACTTGCAAAGCTTTTAGGCGGGCACATTCTTTCAAAATTTCCGCATTTAAAAGTTTCGGTTAAAGATCCACAGCTTAACGTTGTTGTAGAGGTTCGAGACTTTGCCGCATATATCCACAGCGGAAAGATTGAAGCTGCCGGAGGTATGCCGACCGGAAGCTCGGGACGCGGTATGCTTATGCTGTCGGGAGGGATAGACAGCCCTGTTGCGGGATACATGATGGCGAAACGCGGGCTAGATCTTTGCGGTATACATTTTATGTCGCCCCCATATACAAGCGAGCGCGCGTTTCAAAAGGTTAAGACACTTGCCGGAAAAATATCGCTTTATACCGGTACGTTTGCGCTTATTTCTGTACCTTTTACAGAAATTCAACTCGAAATCGGCAAAAAATGCCCCGAAGAATTGTTTACAATATTAATGAGACGTTCGATGGTCAGAATAGCCAACATTGTTGCCGAAAAAGAGTTTTGCAAAACAGTCGTAACGGGGGAGAGCCTAGCGCAAGTAGCGTCGCAAACGTTAATGGCGATAGCGTGCACAGACGAAGCCGCGAAGATTCCAATTCTTCGCCCGCTCATAGGCATGGATAAAACCGAGATAGTAGATATAGCGCGAAAGATAGACACATTTGAAACGTCTATTCTACCGTTCGAGGATTGTTGTACCGTGTTTACTCCGAAACATCCAAAGACCAAGCCAAAGCTACAAGATGTTTTGGAAGCAGAAAAGCTTTATGATTTTGAAACGCTTGAACAAGCGGCAGCAACACAGGTTAAAATCGACATGTTTCACTTTTCTAAAGTAGATTAAGATATAAACGGCAAAGGAATTAGTTTTATGAGAGCAGAGATAATTTCGGTAGGTAACGAACTATTAAAGGGTTACACACAAAATACAAACGCAACTTTTTTGTCCAAACGTCTTTCGGATATGGGTTTCGAGGTTCACCGTCATTCCGCAGTTCTTGACAACCGCGAGGATATCCACGAATCGGTAGGCCTTGCTGTTGGAAGAAGCCATATCATTATCTTCACGGGGGGTCTAGGCCCTACCGACGACGACATGACAAAGGAAGCGGTAGCCGAGGTTTTGGGGTTACAGCTTATACATAACGAAGCTATAGCAAAAGCAATAGCAGAGTATTTTACGTCGCGCGGTTCAAAGATGACCGACAACAATTTAAAACAAGCTATGATTATAGAGGGAAGCGAACCGATTTTTAACGCACACGGAACAGCGCCCGGGATTTTCTTGCGACGCGGAAACCAAGCTATTATTCTTATGCCGGGGCCGCCTAATGAACTTGAACCGATGTTTGACAACGAAGTAGCGCCACAGCTTGAATTGTTTATAGAAGAACGAGTAGCCACGCGTGAGCTTCGTATTTTTGGTGTTGGAGAATCGGCACTTGAAGAAAAAATCAAACATCTTTTGTATGCCGAAAACCCAAGGGCGGCGCTTTATGCCGGAACGGGAGAGGTTAGCGTTCGAATCTCGGCATATGCCGACGAGATAGCGATAGCCCAGCTTATGTGTAACGAACACGCACAAAAAATTCGTAATATTGTAGGGGAATACATATATTCGGACGACGGAAGTAAGATGAACAAGGCGGTAGTCGAAACGCTTAAACGCGTGGGCGCTAAAGTAGCAGTCGCCGAAAGTTGCACAGGCGGACTTTTGGCGTCGGAACTTACCGAAATTCCGGGAGTTTCCGACGTGTTCGAGTTTGGCATTGTGTCGTATGCCGATTGGGTTAAGCATATGATGCTTGACGTTGAACGTTCAATACTTTCCGACTATAGCGCGGTAAGTTCGGTAACGGCGGCAGAGATGGCAAAAGGCGCGATGAAAAACGCAAAATCCGACATTGGTATCGGAATAACGGGACTTGCGGGTCCTACAAGCGCCGGATACTTTAACAAAACTATCGGAACGGTTTACATCGCAATATGTGATCACGACGGGGTTGTTGTAAAAGAATTTAGATTTGGAACGGCAAGAACACGCGAGTTTGTCCGCGAAATTGCGGTTAAAAGCGCGCTTGACATGTTAAGGCGTTTTGTCACAAACATAGATATTGAGGGATCAAGAGAGTTTAGACTAGGAGAGATAGCAGACCTTGATAACCCGGGACGCCCGAAACTTAAGGTAAGTTCGAAAACCACAAGGGCTTTAGTCTCGGCGGTCGCAATAGCTGTTATGGCGGGGTCGCTTTACTTTGGCGGATCATCTGCATATGATTATTTTAGAGGAAGCGTTTATAACTCGGTAGAGGTTACATATAATGAAGCGGCGCAAAACAACAACACAGTTCAAGGGTTAACACAACTTAAACAGACCAACCAAGACACAATAGGTTGGCTTAAACTCGGCGACGACACTATCAATACAGTTGTTGTGTCTGCTACCGACAACGAATATTACTTTGAACATGATTTTGAGAAATCGCGTAATACTCTTGGTTGCCCGTTTTTAGATAGCACAATAACTAATCCCGACATAGCGGACAACAACGTCATATACGGGACAAGCGTAAACAACAATCTAATGTTTGGCCCTTTGCTTGAAATGACCAATCGGGAATATGCAACAGAAAATATGATTGTCGATTTTGAGACGCTAAACGGAGACACACAGTATAAAGTTGTGTCTGTTTACTATGCAAACACAAATGAGGAGTTGGGCGAAGTTCAAAACTTTGCAAAATCTGATTTTGAAGACAACGCCGAACTTGCCGAATTTGCAATAGATTTTAAGATGCGTTCGCTTTTAAACATAGAAGTAGACATTCAAACGGGGGACAGGTTTTTGACGTTTGCAACCCCTGTCGACAACTGGGACGGCGCGTATTTTGTAGTTGTAGCACGTGCAGTTCGCCCCGGCGAGGTCGTTTTGGTTATGCCGGACGCGATTCAACGAAACGCCGCGCCGCTTTACCCCGACGAATGGCACAGGATAAACGAGACTACATCGGCGGTTAACGTGCCGATTGAACAGGATAAATGGAGAAACTGGTTGGCGCAAAACGACTCGAACTTCTCGGTTACCGTTGAGTTTTCCGAGATGCCTTTGATCGATTCCCCTAATCCACTTGCGGCAAACGTTCCGAACTATATCGAACAAGGCGTTGTTCCCGCTCAAACCTCACAGTCGTTTGACAACGCAACTTCCACCACAATCTCGATTACAAACAGTCTGACCGGCGAAGTTGTGACTAATACGCCGCTCGAGATCGTAAGCATGATTGTTGAAGCCGAGATAGGCTCGGCGCTTTCGATTGAAGCTATTAAAGCGCAAGCGGTCGCGACGACGACGTATCTCAAATATATGCTAAGAACCGAAACTGCGCCGTCGTTCCCTGCTAAGGAAGCGTCTAACACCGTACGTGAAAATGTGGAGGATGTTATCGACACAGCGATGTATTTTAACGGAAATATAATCTTTTCACCCTACTGCGCGCTTGTTGCCCAAGGAACACAGTATTCAACCAATGTGTTTGGAATCGATCTTCCGTTTTTAAGCGAAACAGAAAGCGCCCACGATACGTTGTCACAGTCGTTCAACTATCAGTATACCTTTACAGTAGACCAGATGAAGGCGACGCTTGAACAGGAGTTCAACGTTACGTTGTCGGAAGATCCGTCAAAATGGATACAGTTTGTTTCGATAAATCCCTATGGATATGTAAACAGAGCCTCGATAGACGGCGTTGTTAACATTTCGGGAACCGAGCTAAGAGAAGCGCTTGACGTTCGCTCAAGTGCGATAGAGCTTTCGTATGACGCCGCAACCTCGAGCTTTAACATAACGACCGCGGGTTACGGACACGGAGTAGGTATGAGCCAATACGGAGCACATTACTATGCACAAGTAGAGGGCTGGGACTATGTTGATATCCTTGAACACTATTATCTAGGTATCGAACTTGGCGGAGCCGAGTGGTAGAAAAAAATTAATAAACAGTTTGTTTATAGATAAATATTTTATGCTAAACTAAAGTTACAGTTAAAGGAAGATATGGAACAGATAACGTTTTCTAACGAAACTATCGGCTTCGATTCGTTGCCGGCAATAAAAACGGTGTACTACCCTTGGGCGATTGATGGATTTAAACCGTATTCATATGCTCGCCTTGTATATGTTAAAGAAAAAGGTCTAGCGGTCGATTTTCTCGCGTTTGAACGCGACCCCGTCGTAACGTCAAACGTTATGGATGGAAGCGCGATTGCCGTATCGTTTAACTTTAATCCACAGTTCGAACAAAAAGTTTTGGTGGTGGTTTTGAATTCAAAAGGCGAAAACGAGGTGTATCTTTCAAACAAAGGCGATCAAAGCGAGAAAAAGCTTTTGGATATGGTTTTGTGCGAGTGTTACGCTGGAGACGACGAACAAGGCTGGTATTTCGGGACAAGATTTATGATTCGTGAACAGCTTATAAAAGAGCATTTCAATGTGGTTGTTGACAGGGGTGACGTTATTAAAGGAAACGTATATAAGTTTCAAAAAAGCGGTTCAAAACGACATTTTGGCTCGGCGGCAGAGATTGGCGATAACTTTATTTTTACGACAGAAGGTTTGCTTGACTTTTTGCTATTGTAAAAATAGTTATAAACACAAATGTAATCCGTAGCAACACATCTTGTCGTGTCCGCTTTATTTTTCAATATATTATAAACCCGTTTTCTTAAACGAAAGGAACGAAAAAAATGAAATATGTTATTTTGATTATCTCGATAGTCACGTTTTTGGCGGTGATGACAGACAGATTGTATTGTTTTTTAAGTAAAAATCTACACAGGTACATTACGATAAAAGGCAATAATTTCTAAGAATAGTTGACGTAAAAATCGGACATAATATAATCAACCGATAGATAAACGCAAGAAAAAAACTTTTTGTATCGGTATTATCCAAATAAAAGGAGTGATTTTGTTATGCCCGGAAGAAAAAACGCATGTATTAAATGTAACGTTTCAAGTTGCCGAAACCTTTGTGACAGTGAAAATTATTGTTCTTTGGACACAATAACAATCGGCACACATGAGAACCACGCAAGGATGAACCAGTGTACAGACTGTCTTTCCTACAGCAACAAAAACAGCGCCGAACAATCTTATGCTGTAGCAAAAGAAAAAGCGGAACTGCAAGGATTTTTTAGCTAGAATAAAAGCAAAAATAAATTTTCGCAAAACAAAAAAACACACAGTATTTTTAAATACTGTGTGTTTTTTTACTATTGGGTCCTGTTATTTAGTAATGTTTCAAAATCATAGTTTGAATAGAACTGCTCGGCATCGTTTAAAATATGTTTGTAGTTTTGTTCGGTCAAAAGATATGTATCTTTAGTGAACTCGTTTGCCATAAACGAATTAATGTCAGCGCTGTAATGAACCGTGTCTATATATTTACTAAAATCTGTGGTTATGTTGGTTTCTCCCATAAAGAAATATGTATTTATATTGGGTGCGCTTAAAAGTTGTTCAATAATAAATTCTTTTCGATCAAACCAATAACTTATCGGGTGCACAACTTTGACGTCGTTCCACCATAAAACACAGTTTGGGGGGAAAAACACTATAAACTCAACATCGGGGTAACTGCTAGCTAATCGTAGAATACCGTCCTTTGTAACGGTTGCAATTGTTTGTTTTTCCTGTTCGCTAAGCGTTAAAATCGAAGAAGGGGTTGCGTTCCAAACAGAATATCGGTTAAGGAATGCTTGGTCGTCAAAGACGGTGTCGTGCCAAAAGGAGTAGTCGTCGAAATTTGGAGTCACGTTTCCTTGATTAGTATATTCCAAAACGCCCAAAGTATAATCAGAAAAGATTTCTTTGTTTAAAAAATAATTGGTGTCGTTAAAAAGATTGTTGTCATAAAGATATTTTGGTTGGTCAAAGTCTGCGTAGTCAGGGCCGGATTTTAAAAACATATTTGAGTTAAGATTAAACACAACAGTGTCGAGATTAAGGTTTGCCTCCAAGGCGGCTTCAACAAGGCTTAGAGTTTCGTATCCTGTAGCCCCTTTTAACGGAAGCTTGATGGCGTTTTGTTTGTCAAACAGTTGTTCAAACTCGGAGGCTAAAAAGTTTTCCGTGACACTAGAGCCGGTTATAAGTAGCTCGTAATCAAAATTTTTCGCTATTCCATAACTTATCTGTCTTTGCATATTGTCCGGCATAGGATACTCTAACGATTCTAGTGGCTTATGATATTGGAAAAAGGGATCGATAACAATGGTAACAAGAGCGAACGTAAAAAGCGCTATAAACAAACTGGCAAGTGTTACTATTGCCCATTTTTTGTGTGACATGGGTAAACTAATATCCCCTTTCCTAGAAGTTGAAATACAAGAAGGTTGAAACGCCACTGAACGATACTATCGACCAAAATAAAAACAACACGGTGATGAGTGACGTTGAAACGGTTGGTTTAAACTTAAGTTGATTGATGTTTTGTAAAAACACCGATACTAAAAATGCGATTATAATTAACGATGTCATAGTTATAACTTCTACCGAAAAGTTAGTCGAATTGAACAATGCAAAAAAACTGCTAGACTCGACTAGACTAAAATTAGAAGCAAACGTTTGACTAACTGTAAACCCGTCCGACAACAGTAGGATTTTTTTGAACATATCTAAAAGTTGTTCAACCGTTTCGGCACGAAAGATTATCCAAGTTAGGTTAACAAAAACAAAAGTTAAAAGCCATTTTAAAGGAACGATCATTTTATCCCATCCTTTTTTAAATAGGCGTGTTAAAACGTTGAAAATTCCATGGAGCATACCCCATAAAATAAAAAGCCATGTTGCCCCGTGCCATAGTCCGCTTAAAAAGAAGACGATCATAATGTTTATATAGGTACGAACTGCGCCTTTTTTGCTTCCGCCGAGAGGGAAGTATATATAGTTTCGTAAAAATCTTGTAAGGGTTAGGTGCCATCTGTCCCAAAAATCTATTATAGACAACGCCTTGTACGGAGAATTGAAGTTAGCCGGTAAAGATATATTGAACATCTTTCCAATTCCAATAGCCATGTCGCTGTATCCGCTGAAGTCGAAATATATCTGGAACGTATATGATAACATTACAAGGATTGCTTCGGCCGACGAAAGCAGTTGAAGATTGGCATATCCATATGCGACGGCGTTGCCAAGTGTGTCGGCGATTAAAACCTTTTTAAAAAGGCCTATTGCAAAAAAATGAATACCACACGAGAGGTTTTCGAAATTTACGCGCTTTAGTTTTTCGTCTTTAAACTGTGGTATCATCTCGCCGTGGAGCGCGATAGGCCCCGCAACAAGTTGGGGAAAGAACGACACAAAAAGAGCGTAGTCGATAAAGTCATAATCTTTTGTTTCGCCATTGTAGCTGTCTACAACGTAAGAAATCTGTTGAAATGTATAAAAGCTTATTCCAAGAGGAAGAAGAATGTTTCTCAAAATAAAGTCCGAACCAAAGACTGCGTTTAAATTGGACAAAAAGAAATCGAAATATTTGAAATAAAAAATAAGTGATAGGTTAAAGATTATTCCGGATATTAAAATGATTTTTCTAACCGCATTGGAAAAACCTTCGTTGTTTAGCATTTTTGAAACAAACCAGTTTACGGTGATGCTTGAAACCATGATTAAAAGATAGCTATAGTTAAAATAACCGTAGAACCAAAGAGACATTGCTATAAGAAATATCTTTCCTGTTTTAATAAGGTCTAAACGGTTTAAACAAAAATATCCTATGACCGAAAGCGGCAAAAACGCCAGAGTAAATATGTAGGAATTAAACGTCATTTTGTCCCCCACAAAAAGCGATATATGTTATTAAAAGTTAAAAAATTTATAAATAGCTTAGAAATTAAATATAAGGACAGGGCAAGCCCTGTCCCTTATTTATTTTAATAACTTAACTCTCGTAACGAGTTCTGTAATATTCGCGATATTCTCCGCTTGTAACGTCGTCCACCCATTGTTTGTTGTGGAGATACCAAGCTATCGTCTTTTCAATGCCTTGTTCAAACATCGTTTCGGGCGCCCAACCAAGCTCGTTTCCTATTTTTTCGGGGTTAATCCCATAACGTCTGTCGTGGCCTTTTCTGTCCTCGACATGTTTTATAAGTTGTTCCGAAACTTCGCCGTCGGCGTTTTGTTTAACATAATCAATTATAGTTTTAACTATAAAGATGTTTGGATGTTCGTTGTGTCCGCCGATGTTATACACTTCGCCGAGTTTTCCATTTCTTGCTACCATGTCGATAGCTTTACAGTGGTCTTCGACGTATAGCCAGTCGCGTATCTGCATACCGTCACCGTAAACCGGAAGGCTTTTGTGGTTTAAGCAGTTGTTGATCATTAACGGTATAAGTTTTTCGGGGAACTGGAATGGACCGTAGTTGTTGGAACATCTTGTTATGTTAACAGGCATTTTGAACGTGTCAAAATATGCTTTAACAATTAAATCCGCTGAAGCTTTTGAAGCTGAATAGGGGCTGTGGGGGTCGAGAGGGGTTGTTTCCTCGAAAAAGCCTTCTGCGCCCAAAGATCCGTATACTTCGTCGGTTGAAACTTGTAGAAATTTTTTGTTCAACATAAACTCGCCACTCGGAAGTTCCCATGCTTTTTTTGCGGCATTAAGTAGCGTTGCAGTTCCGATTACGTTGGTTTTAATAAAAATCATAGGATCAGAAATCGAGCGGTCTACGTGGCTTTCTGCTGCAAAGTTTACGACGCAATCAAAGTCATAGTCGTTAAAAAGTTCTTCGACTAAAAGCGGGTCGCAGATATCTCCTTCTACAAAGATATGGCGATTGTCGTTCTCAACAGAACGAAGGTTCTCAAGATTTCCGGCGTATGTAAGCGCGTCGAGGTTAACTATAGTTATATCGGGGTATTTTGAAAGCATGTAAAGAATGTAGTTTGAACCGATAAAACCGGCTCCTCCGGTTACTAGAAAAGTTTTCATAAAAG
>CAYJFO010000040.1:0-14786 GCA_964369645.1 uncultured Oscillospiraceae bacterium
TTTTAAACTTAATGCAAGCGTTTGTGTCGATTACCGGCACATTAGGAATCGCCTGAGCAAACGGTGTGTAGATTGCGGAACGATTGTTAAGGCCTTTGTTAAATTCGCTTGGAGTCTTTTTTGATGGACATTTTTCTTGACACAGTCCACAACCGGTACAACTCTTCATATCAACGTATCTTGCTTTTTTCCTGATATCTACAGTAAAGTCGCCAACAAAGCCCGATACTGCTTCAATTTCGCTGTATGTATGGATCGTAATGTTCTCGTGTGCCGCCGCGTCTACCATCTTTGGCGTTAAGATACAAGCCGAACAGTCAAGAGTTGGGAACGTCTTATCTACTTGCGACATTCTTCCGCCGATACTTGGCGTCTTCTCTACGATATCTACTTTATACCCAGCCTCAGCAATATCAAGCGCTGATTGAATTCCCGCAATTCCTCCGCCGATGATTAAAGCACGTTTTGTAACCGAGCTTTCACCCGCTTGAAGAGGTGTATTTAAGCATACTTTTGCAATAGCCGCTCTTGCTAGAATAATGGCTTTTTCTGTTCCTTCTTTTATGTCTTTATGAATCCACGAACAATGTTCGCGAATATTGGCAATCTCGACCATGTATGGGTTAATTCCGGCTTTTTCTGCCGCTTTTCTAAAAGTAGTTTCATGCATTCGTGGCGAACATGCGCACACTACAATTCCGGTTAGTTTCATCTCTTTTGCAATATCTAAAATCTTTGCTTGACCGGCTTCTGAACACATGTATTGATACTCTTCTGCGTGTACAACATTTTGCTCAAATTTCACCATCTCTGTAACCTTAACTACATCTACGGTTGAAGCAATGTTGCTGCCGCAATGACAGACAAATACTCCTATTCTTTGCACTATCTTCTACCTCCTGTATCTTCTAAACGCACTCATTAAAAGCTGTTGTGGCACGTCTTCATCTAATAATTCTGGAATTTCTTCTGCCTTTAAATGGTTTCCGCCGTTTTGTCTAACTACAATCTGTCGTGCGGCATCTACTAGTTTTCCCGGTTTTACGTCTCTAGGACATCTTTCTATACACGCAAAACAAGAAAGGCATTTCCATAAAGACTGGCAATTTCCTAGCGTTTCAATATCTTGGTTGACTACATAAGTCACAAATTGATGTGGCTTGATATCCATTTCATTAAACACAGGACAAGTGGCTGAACATTTTCCACATTTCATACATTTTTGTGGGTTCGCACCGCTGATTTCTCTAACTCTTTTAGCATCATTGTTAACGTGACTCATGAGATTTCTACCCCCACTTTAACTCCAAGGGCTTCTGCGAGAAGCTCCGTGATATAAGAAACCGTAAGACCTTTTTCTTGATTTGATTTATTTAGATTATATAAACAAAGCGGACAGGCAGTAATTAAAGTCTCTGCACCAAACCCTGTAGCAGAATCCACTATCTTATCGCACATATCTCCCGCAATCTCTTTTTCTTTTAAAGATATATATCCGCCGCAACATTCATTTCTATATGGAAAAATTACCGGCGTTGCTCCAATCGCCTTAATAAATTCTTCAATAATTGTAGGATTTTCCGGGTCATCAAATTGAAGAATCTCGCTAGGCCTTAATAATAGACATCCGTAGTAAGCTCCAATTTTTCTTCCTTTTAAAGGATTTACAACCTTCTCTTTTAACGTATCAAAACCTATGCGGTCTCTAAGCACTTCAAGAAAATGTAGCACTTTTGTTTCTCCTTCATAGGCTTGCTCTAATTGCATATAGTTGTTTGCACGTGTGCGAATATCTTCGACATTTTTCATATCATCATTTACGCGCTTCATCACATGATGACATGCTGAACATAGGGTCACTAGTTCCTGCTCTTTTTCCTTTGCATCGTTTAGCGCTCGAACACAAGATAACTTGGAAGCAATCTCGTCTGTTCCTAGCGGATATACCCCGCCACAACATTGCCAGTTTTCGATTTCTTCTAATTCAAACCCTAAGGCTTTTGCCGAAGCTCTAGCGTAAGCATCTAGATCTTTTGCCTTTGATTTTAGTGTACATCCCGGATAATAACTGTACTTCATATTCTATGACTATTCCTTTCTACATCTGGTGGAATGTTTTGGGCAGTTTCATAATTATACTCTAGAATAATTACGAAATTTCGGTTACGAGACCTAAAAACACAAAACTTCCGGTTTGAAAATTCATTTTCAAACTTGCCCTCTTGTCTACCTATCTAATCCGACAATAGTCCAGCCCAAAGGCTGAACCATTGAATGGAGTTGCATTTGTTTTGTTTTTAAAAATTAGTCTAACTCTTTAATTACTGCTTTTAATGCATCTGCGCTTTTACGTAGTTTATCGATTTCTTCTCCTGTTAATTTAACCGGAACTTTTCCTTCGATACCGTTTGGACCAACAAGAGTTAACATACTAAGACATACGTCATCTACGCCATATTCGCCATGCATCATCGTTGATACTGTTGAAATCGATCCTTGTGAACTAGCTAACATATTGCAAAGTTTTACAACAGCCGCAGATACCGCATAGTATGTAGCTCCTTTTTTCGAGATAATTTGTCCACCAGATTTTTGTACGTATGCAAGCATCTCGTCTTTATCTATTGGTTCAATATCTTTTCCTTCTTCTACCATCATATCTCTGTATATATCGATGTTTGCGCTTCCAATATCTGCACATGACCAAGGAATAAACGAAGTATCACCATGCTCGCCATATACATAAGCGTGAATGTTCTTTTGTGCAACATCTAACTTTTCTGACAATCCGTGGCGAAGTCTTGCTGTATCAAGAATTGTTCCCGAACCGATAATCTGCTTTTCTGGAATTCCCGATTCCTTTGTAAACACATATGTCATAATGTCAACAGGGTTACTTACGATGATGTATTTTGCATCTGGTGCATACTTTACAATCTCCGGGGTAATCTGTTTCAGAATTGCTACATTTGTCTTTGTAAGCTCAAGTCTGGTTTGACCCGGCTTACGAGCCATTCCGGAAGTAATGATTACGATATCTGATCCCGCTGCATCTTTGTATTCTCCAGCTATAATAGAAATAGGATCACGGAAACAAGTTCCTTGTGCTATGTCAAGGGCTTCGCCTTCCATTTTGTCTTCGTTCACATCGACTAAAACAATTTCTGATGCGATATCTGTGTTTGAGAGTGTATATGCAATAGTTGCACCAACGTTTCCGGCTCCGATAATGGTAATCTTTCTTCTCATGATATTCTCCTTTAATTTTCAAATCGTGATTAACTCTACGTAGAGATTAACACATTGTCAAAAAAATATCAATCTTTTTTTTGTATTCTTTTTATACTTCATCATTTTATACACATTCCAAGTTTGTATTATTTTTTTTTAGTTGTTTTGGCGAATATTTTAAGCTATTTTATGACAATTTTTCAAACATGGAATATTTTGTCTGCAATCTATCCAGTCTTTCGCCACTAATTTTTTTGCAAAATTCAAGATCCAAAATACAAATTATTAATAATTATATATACAGTGTTGTATTTTGAATGTTTACTATACCCAAATCTTTCTTTGAGTTTCATCTCTTATTTTAGTAGTTGATATTTTATATTTTTTCCTGATTTAAATTTTCTTTATCATAACAACTTCTCTGTCTTCTAATATTGAATGATAATATCAAAATGCTCACAATTAGGTCTGATAAGCGTAATATAAAAGATGATACTGCCATCAAGAGACATTACCTTTTATAAAAAAATATTATTTAATCATTAATTTGCAACAAAAACAGTCACCTTGTCAAGGCAACCATGAGTTCGCGTTATTTTAACACCAACAGTCTTTTTGGGCGTGATAGGTTTTGTAGTAAACATAATAATTACCTAAAGAGCATAAGCCACAGAAATCTTTAACACTGACTTTGCTTTTGGAAGAATGATTAATTCTTAGATTTTTATATCACTAAATTGCAATTTTCTTTATTATTTTAAACTTGCACAAAAAAATTGTTCGAAAAGGTTAAAAATAAGCAATAAAAACTAATTAAGTGAATTTACAAAAGCTATGTGGGTGATTTACAATGATGTTACCAAAACCCATATACAATTTAGGAGGAAATTATAAATGAAAAAGTTTTTAAGTCTAGCGTTGGTGCTGTCCCTTTTGATCGGCGTAATGGCCGGGTGTGCACCTGAAACTACCACTGTATCTGACGATGGGTCAGATTCAAACTCTGATTTACCTGTACTTCGTGTGGCGACCATGCCTTTCCTTTGTTCTGTTCCGATACGCTACATGGTGGAGGAAAAGATTGATGAAAAATATGGTTTCAGAACCGAAATTATCATGTTCCCAACCGGCGCACCGATGAACGAAGCTATCCCTGCTGATGAATGGGATATCGGCACCTCAAGTGCTGCAGCGGTTACCGCTTGTGCCAACTATGGCGCAACAGTTATCGGACATCTAACACGCGCCGAGGGTGGTATGCATATCTTAACACGTCCCGAAAGCCCGATTGCCGAAGCAAAAAACTATAATCCCACTTATCCAGATATCCTAGGTAGTCCTGAAACGGTTCGTGATATATCGATAGCTTATGCTACGGGCACTTTGAACCATATGCATACAAATATGTGGTTGGAAAAAATCGGTGTAATGCCCGAAGAAATTAACGCTACTCATATGGAACAACCCGCTGCACTTCAAGCTTTGTTGGCTGGCCAAGTTGATGCAGTTGCTATCGGTGATGATGCGGCTGTGGCTGCTCTAAATGAAGGAATGGTTTCTGTCAGCGAAATGCCTTTGCTCGGTGCTGCAGTACATGATAGTATCATTGCAAGCCCGAACGCTTTTGAGGATAAACAAGACCTTCTCGTTGCTTTCTTGAAAGCTATTTACGAAAGCACAGATGCATTGATGGCCGATCCGGAACTCGAGGCACAAAAACTGTTTGAGATGTTTGAAGAAAACGGTGGAAATCCCACTATGGAGGCTTGTGAAGCAGAAGTTGCAAAACGTCCTCTCATAACCTCCGAGGCAGCAATGGAGCTTGTAGTTGGTGAATCTGTAGTAAACATAGCTCGTTTCAATGCGTCGCAAGAACTACTTGAAGCAGACAAAGTTGCTGTAGTTGAGTCTTTAATGGATGAAACGCTTATACGTGAAGCACTAAACTACTAATTTTTATAATAAAAACATCCATATTTCGCCGGAGGAATACTGATACGATTTGGTATTGGAATTTCTCCGGTGATTATAAAAATAAACAAATTTAGGAGGTACTATGTTACTTGAATATGAAAAAAAATTAAAAAAACGACAAAGAGTCTATTTGAGTATATGTGTAGTCTCTGTAATTGCTTTCTTTTTAGGATGGCAGTTGCTTACAGATGTACTACATGTCTTTCCGTCGCAGACACTTCCCAGTCCCCTCAAAGTTTTTCAGTCGTTTATAGAAAAGCTTACCGTTAAAGCCCCTGATAATGGTACCATTTGGCAACACACTTGGACGAGTTTAACTTTAGCACTTGCGGGATTTTCTCTCGGTGCTGTTATTGGTGTTCCGCTTGGCATTGCTATGGCATGGTTTAAAAAAGTTGAATTGCTTGTTTCCCCACTGTTTGACCTAATTCGCCCCATCCCACCCATTGCATGGATTCCTCTTATGATTGCTTGGTTGGGTATTGGTGTAGCCTCTAAATCAACTATAATTTTTCTTGGTGCTTTTGTTCCCTGTGTCATTAACACTTACGCAGGCATCAAACAAACCAAACCCGTACATCTTTGGGTTGCGCAGACTTTTGGAGCAAGTCGTAATCGTATGCTTTTAACCGTCGCCATTCCAACAGCACTTCCTTCAATTTTTACAGGATTGCGCATATCCTTGGGAGCTGCATGGACAAGCCTTTGTGCAGCAGAAATGCTGGCGGCTTCTCGTGGACTTGGCTATATGATTCAGATTAACAGATCATTGGGACGCCCCGACTTAATTATTGTAGGTATGTTGACAATTGGCAGCGTGGGTGCGTTGCTCGCTTTCTTATTGAGTCTGCTGGAGAAAAAAATGGTAAAGGGGAAGTGAATATATGAAAATAAGACAAGAAAATGTCCAAAGGTTTGTCTTCAGTCTCTTGGGCATATTGATATTTTTGGTCATTTGGCATTTTGCAGTAGCTTTAACAGATGCTAAAATGACAACACCAGGGCCAATAGAAGTATTGACGTTACTGTTCTCCTCCATGGTAAACCCAATCGGCGAGTATACCGTCTGGGGACATCTGTTGATTAGTTTGCAAAGAGTTATGATTGGCTTTATCCTGGCAACTGTTTCTGGAATTCTTCTTGGTATAGGTATGGGGCGTAATCTTATTATTCGAGGTGTTTTCAAACCTATCTTTGAAATCCTTCGTCCCATCCCGCCAATTGCTTGGATACCGATTGGAATTCTATGGTTCGGCATCGATGAATCCTCCAAAATTTTCATCATCTGGATTGCAACATTCACCATCATAACGCTAAATGCCTATACAGCTGCGGTCAACGTTGATGAACAATTGATCGGAGTGGGCAAAATGTTGGGCGCTAGCAATTTCCATATATTTTGGCGCATCATTCTCCCTTCTTGTATGCCCCAAATTTTCGCAGGGCTTCAGACGGGTATATCTACAAGTTGGTGCGCAGTACTTGCCGCTGAGATGGTGCGTTCCTCCTCGGGTTGTGGTTGGATTATCATTCGAGGAAATGATACCGCCAACATTCCTCAAGTAATGGTAGGCATGATTATAATAGCTATCATGGGATTAGTATTATCTAATAGCGTTCGTTTTTGTGAAAGGAAGATTTGCTCATGGAACATAGTGTCGAGATAAAGAATATCATATCTATAAAAAATGTAACAAAAAAATTCCGTTCAGACGGAGATATCGTAGATGTAATTGACAACATATCTTTAGATGTAGCAGAAAACGAGTTCGTTGTGCTTTTTGGTCCTGGGCAATGTGGCAAAACAACTATGATTAAGCTCATTGCTGGGTTGGATTTGCCGACGGAAGGCGAGATTGTCGTAGACGGTAAAGTTGTTAAAGAACCTGGTGCGGACAAAGGTGTTGTCTACCAAACCACAGCTTTATTCCCGTTTTGCAAGGTTATGGAAAATGTTGAATTTGGACCCAGAGCACGTGGTGTCGGTAAAAAAGAGCGCAGAAAGCGGGCACAACATTACATAGATTTAGTTGGTTTGACGGGCTTTGAAGACAGTTACCCTAACAAACTCTCGGGCGGTATGCGTCAACGTGTAGGAATTGCCCGCGCTTACTGCAACGACCCAAAAGTTATGCTCATGGATGAACCATTTGGTCATCTTGATGCACAAACACGATACATGATGGAAGAAGAACTCGAAAAAATTTGGCAAAAAGAAAAAAGAACTGTAGTTTTTGTTACAAACAACATTGAAGAGGCTATCTACTTAGCCGATAGAATCATACTATTGACAAACTGCCCCATGCGTATCAAGAAAGAATATAAGGTTAATCTGCCACGTCCTCGTAGCATCGTTGACCGAGATTTCTTGGCACTTAGGCAAACGATTGGTGTAGAATCAGAAATTACATTGTAAGGAGATGTGATATGGAACATAATAAAGAAACAAAAGTATGCGTCAAAAATCTTACAAAAAAATTTGGCGATTTATTGGTGCTTGACGATATTTCCTTCGATGTAAAACAGGGCGAGTTTCTGTGCATCGTAGGTCCAACCGGTTGTGGCAAAACAACTTTTTTGAACAGCCTAACTAAATTATACGACATTACAGCTGGTGAGATACTGGTTGGTGGACAAAATGTAGATTTACAAACAAACAACATAGCATACATCCTACAAGAATACTCCGCTATGCCTTGGTTAAGCGTGATAGATAACATAAAATACGGTCTTCGCACCAAAAAGGCACCAACCAATGTTGTAGATGAAAGAGCGGAAGAGATGTTGAAGTTGGTAGGTTTGGAAAAATACCGCAATAATTTTCCGAAAGACCTTTCGGCGAGTATGCTCCAGCGTGTAGTTATTGCTCGTGCTTTTGCAGTACAACCGGAGCTACTTTTAATGGATGAACCTTACGGTCAATTGGACATTCAACTGCGCTTTAAATTGGAAGATGAGCTCATCGATTTATGGCGTAAACTTGGCACAACTGTCATATTTATTACGCATAACATCGAAGAGGCTGTTTATCTTGGGGAGCGTATATTGGTGTTGACAAACAAGCCGACAAAAATCAAAAAAGAAATTCATGTTGATTTACCAAGACCACGAAACATTGCGGACGAGGCATTTGTCAAACTGAGAAACGAAGTTACCGACCTCATTAAGTGGTGGTAAGATGATGTTCAAAAATGAGGAAAAGAGGTGTGATATTCTATGAAAAACAACAAGCCAAATATTATATTTTTGATGGTCGATCAACTTTCGGCTAAGTGGTTGGAACAAAACAACGATATCTGTGACACGCCGAATTTGGATAAATTACGAAGCATGGGCACTACCTACGACAGAGCTTTTTCAAACAACCCAGTATGTTGCGCTGCACGTGCAACTATCGCTACAGGATTAACCGCAAGAGGTCACGGCGTGCTTCAAAACGGATATGAGCTATCACCGAGCGTTCCCAACTTCATGCAAATTTTACAACAAAACGGGTGGGGTACTGCCGCATTTGGAAAGGTTCACTTCCTTTCTCATTTTAATGGCTCTCATCCAAATTACGCACCATATGGTTTTGACGAGTCCTACATCACAGAGGATACACGAATAGGCGATTGGTTAGATTGGATTGAACGAGAATACCCCGAACACTATGAAAGCGTATTGTCTACTATTTGGACGATAGAAATTCCGTTTATGAAAGCCTATGGTACGCAAGAAAAAGACTTGGCGACTTTAACTACCGAAATTCGAAAACGAACAACCTTGGTAACCGAAGAATTTCCGCAAAACAATCCAAGTATGTACACTTTGCCATTTCCTACGGAGATTTCGCAAACACAATGGATTACCGACCGAGCCATTGATTATTTCAATCGCATTCAAAGCGACAAGCCGTTCTTTGCGCACATTAGTTATGTACAACCACACTCTCCGCATTGTCCCCCCGCAGAGTATATGTACAAAGTAAAGCCGGAAAACATTCCAACACCGATTGAACCCGAATGGATAAACGACCCTAATGCACCAAAATGTTTCCCAACAACAGAGGGCGCGCACACAGCTATTCCTGACAATTGGCGTGATGTGCGACATTATTATTACGCCGACATAGCACATTTGGATACATGTATAGGAAGTCTATTGGACACCTTGGAAAACAATGGACAGTTAGAAAACAGTTATATCTTCTTCCTTTCCGATCATGGCGAACTTCTGTACGACCATGGCTTTACAGGTAAAGCTGAACGTCACTACGATCCAAGTATACGTATTCCGCTTATTGTGTGTGGCGAAGGCTTAGCAAAAGGTGAGACTTGTTCGGATTTTGTGGATTTGTTGGACGTGTTCCCCACAATATTAGATATGGCCGCCATTCCGTTGCCTAAACGACCTCTCTTCAAAGATGCACAGGACAGCACGCATGTTGGTGATGAAAAAAAGAAAAAGACTTATATTGATCGCTTTTATTCCGGACAATCTTTACTTGACCATGCTGCACCCAAGCGAGAATCGGTTTATGTGGAGAGTTACAACAATATTGAATCCTTCACGCCTCAAAACTGGGCACGCACTGTTAGAACCGATAAATATCGCTACACCATGTACCCTATGCAAGGCGGTGCACAGCTTTTTGACCTTGAGAAAGATCCCGATGAAACAGTCAATGTTGTGGCTGATGTTGAGTACAAGGATGTTCTTGCGCTAATGAAAGATCTCTTGCTTGATCAGATTATTTTGCAAGATTTTCCTCATACTCCAAATAACCTATACATGTTGGGTGTACACTGATAAAGATACCCCTATATATAATTTTTATGCGAGGTTGTATATCTCGCATAAAAATTATATATGAAACTTCAAACCATTAACAATGTATGATATACTTTAAATGTTTAAAAAACAAGATACTACGATACCTATTGAAGGAGATTGGGGCAATGTGGAAAAGAACCATTAGAAGTCAAATTTTAATTATGGTTACCGTTTTGATTGTCATCTCCTCGCTTAGCTTATCAGTTGTTATCTATCAAATCTCTGCTGAAACCCTAATTGAGCAAATAGGAAACAATCGAGTAGACATACTAAAACAGATAAGTAAACAGGCTTTACAACTGAAAAACACAGCACAAATGGTATCTAATCTTTATTATTATGACAATGTGCTTATTGATTATTTAAATGGAAGCTCAAACATGACGGAAACGGAGATTAATGTTTATCTTGATGATCTCACAAAACGAATTCATACGTCTTTACAATTTTCAGAACAAAGTTTTGAGGTTGCTGTCATCGGAGAGAACGGCTATCGTTATAATTCTGTCGAACAAGCCGACTATCCATACGATTACATTAAAACACGTATATGGTATACAGACCTTACAAAAATGCGTCCGGATTTACAATGGGTGGCGAATTTTCGCAAGCCTGACACACAGGAAAATATGTACAGTGTTGCACGCCTACTTCCGACACAACAAAAACACGCGGACATTTTGCTTATCGGTATACAAGAGTTACATATACGGGAAGCATACTCCCAAATTCTGACCGGTGACAACTACATCTATTTGGTTGATTCGGCCGGTACTATTATTTCCTCTAACAACCTACATTTGTTGGGTTTTAATTTTTTTGACAGTGATGAGCTACGAAATATATTTGAAGAAGATCCATATGTATTGACCAACATTGCAGACAGACAGGTGCTTTTTACCGGTCACTACGACAGCGAGGCAGAATGGTTTGTTTTGGAAGAAATCCCACAATCAGACATACTTCAACCTGTACAACAACTCCAAATTCCTTTAATATTGGCTACATGTTTTGCCGTTATAATTAGTGCGGTAGTTGCTATATTGGTATCCAACCGAATCACACACCCCATTCGTGAGCTAAGCAAATATGTGTTAAAACGTGACACTGCGCGAGTAGATGAAGAGTTTCAAATTAACGGTGTATATGAAATCATGGTTTTGCGTGACGGAATGATGCAGATGTTAAACCGAATTCAAAAACTTATGGACGATGCAATAGAACATGAAAAAAAACGACGAAATATGGAACTCCGTCTTCTTCAGGCTCAAATTAACCCACATTTTATTTACAACACCCTATTTTCTATTCAATGCACCATACAGATGGATAAAAAAGACGATGCCGTCCGAATGCTCAGCTCTTTTATTTCTATCTTGCGCAATACATTGACAGATATCAATGAGTTCACCACGCTTATGGATGAGTTTAAAATGTTAAAAGAATATATAAGCTTGCAACAATACAGATACGGTCATTCTTTCGTTACGGAAACCGATTTAGATACCCGATTTTACAACTATAAAATTCCTAAGCTTCTGCTACAGCCCATCGTGGAAAATGCTATCTTTCACGGCATTGCCACGGCTCAAAACGGACTGCTTAAAATCCGGGTATATGACGACGAAAATCATATTTTCATCAATATTGCCGACAATGGTGTAGGTATGAATGAGGAAAAACTTAAGCAGATATCCAATGACGAAGTATATACAAAATCGGGTGGTTTAGGATTGGGAAATATTCGTGAGAGGATGGTTTTGTTTTTCGGCAAAAGTAGTTCTATGGAGATTGAAAGCCATGCTGAAATCGGCACATCGGTAACACTTAAATTCCCCAAAATGGAGTAAAAAGATGTACAATATTTTAATAGTAGATGATGAAGTTCCCATACGGGAATGGCTGGCATTTTGTTTGAAAAAAGCGTCTCAAATCACATCCATACAAATGGCATCAAACGGCACTGACGGCTACAAGATGTTTTGTGAGAAACAAGCAGACATAGTCTTTGCCGACATAAATATGCCCCGCGAAAACGGTCTGGAAATGATAGAAAAAATTCGTGCAATTGCACCGTCGGTGTACTGTGTTTTTTTAACAAATCACAGCAGCTTTGACTATGCACGCAAGGCTATACAACTTAATGCTGAAGAATATGTTTTGAAAACAGAAATTACCGAAACCAAACTTTTGAATATATTGGAGACAGCAAAAAACAAACTACAAAGTACAATTCTTTTACAAAAAGCGAGTTCCGACCACCAAGCTGAAGTGCGCGACAATTTTTTGTGTTCCTTAGTAGAAAACCCGTTACTTCGTCTGACGGAAGAAATGTTAGAGCGTTTTTCTCTGCCCGTTTCAAATTTGCCAACAATCGTTTTTGGTTGTCAATTTACTCAGTACGCCGGACAAACAGCGCAAATGGAGCATTTGTTGAAGACAAACACACCATCTTTCACAGATGTAACATCTTTCCGATTTAATCGCTCAATAGCATTTGTTTTCGGCAGTTTGAAATTAAGTAGCCTAAGTCCGGACAAAATCATGAACTCTGTTGGTTTGGAAACAGCTATGCGACTGTCTGAAGTTCTGCATTGCAAAGTGGGTATTTCGCCAATAACCTTTAATCCTGTTTCGCTCAATAGCGTACTACGTACAGCAAAAGAAAATTTAGCGCAATCTTTTTATGAACCAAATAAGACAATATTTTTTCAGGAAACCAGATTCACAAAGGTTTCAAACAGCAAGGAAATCTACAATGCGTTGGAGCGTGCACTCGTTAATCAGGACTACAATGAAATTAAAGGTATTAAGGACAGTACCGTGGCAAAAATCCAACAAGAAAAACCTACAGATATCAACGCAACAAAAGCTTTATTTGTTCATCTTCTCACCAGAATTATACATTTGGTAGAGGAAGACTTGCAAGTCATAGAACTTGTATGTCAAGATGTAGAGAAAAAAATAAACGTTGCTGTTTCCTTTGACGAGGTTGTGGAAGAAGTTGACCGCGTATTTGGTATGTTCCACATCATTTTTGAAAGTAACAAAGCACAGTATTCTAAAAACATTTCCAGAGCTATGGATTATATCCAAAAAAAATACATGCATCCCATAACTTTGATAGAAGTAGCAAACGCGGCTTCTATCACTCCCGAATACCTCTCAAAGCTTTTTAAAAAAGAGCTTGGATTAAATTATGTTGTTTACCTCAACAACATACGTCTTAAGCAAGCTAAATTTTTACTTGAAACAACAAATAAACGCATCTATGAAATAGCTGAAGAGGTAGGTTATTCCAATATAAGCTATTTTTCTACTGTTTTCAAAAAGAATTTCGGGATGAACCCATTTGAATATCGTTAGTTTTAAATCGAGATGTTACAGATGATACTTCACAAACGAAAATGTAAGTGAAGATTTTGTCAGTTGCGCACAGTTAAAAACGCCGTATAATGTAGAAGAATACTTAAAAGGAGCTAATAATGCCGCCGATTACGTTACTTATAAAACCATCGTCCTCTGCTTGCAACATGAAGTGTACATATTGTTTTTACAATTCAATAGCAACCGAAAGGAACGAAAGTTTTCTCGGAATGATGTCTTTTGAAACAACGGAAAAGTTAATACAATCTGCATTTTCGTATGCCGGTGGCTATGCTGAGGGCTCTGTTGTTTTTGCGTTCCAAGGTGGCGAACCTACACTTGCCGGCATTGAATACTTTAAAGCATTTATAGAACTTCAAAAAAAATACAACAAAAACAACGTAAAGGTTTTTTATTCTATTCAAACAAACGGATATTTAGTAGACGAAGAGTTTGCAAAATTCTTTAAACAACACAACTTTCTTGTCGGGATATCTTTCGACGGACCTGCGGAGTTTCACAACCTTAACAGGGTTGATATCAACAGCAAAGGAACATATAACAACGTTATAAAAGCCATAAGCCTTTTAAAAAAACATAATGTCGAGTTTAATATTCTTTCCGTTGTTACCGGCAAAAACGCAACGAGTATACATAAAATATATAACTTTTTCAAAAAGTCAGGATATAATTATCTCCAGTTCATACCATGCCTTGAGCCACTTTGCGACGAACGGGGGCAAAATCCGTATCACCTTTCTACCAAAGCATATGCAGAATACCTTAAAAAGATTTTCGACCTTTTTTACAATGATTTTATTGTGGGTAGATATATCAGCATACGACATATCGACAACATAATAAATCTTTTAATGGGCAGACCGACAGAGCTCTGTTCTATGCGAGGGGTATGTTCCGTTCAATTTGTTGTCGAGGGGGATGGGTCGGTTTATCCTTGCGATTTTTATGCTTATGATCAATACAAAATAGGAAACATAGGCGAAATGTCTTTTGAACAGATGCTACAGTCCGATGTTGCAAAAAAATTTATTGAGCAATCAATCAACCTACCCGACGATTGCAAAAAATGCGAATATTTGAGCCTATGTCGAAACGGTTGTAGGCGTGACAGGGATATTGGCAAAGACCAACACAAAAACTACTACTGTGAGGCGTATAAACAATATTTTAAATATATGCTACCTAAAGCGCAAGAGATACTGAAAAGGCTTTAAATACGATGCTTAACGAAACCATAGTAGTGGTAATTTTTATTTACATTTTTTAATATTTTGTATATTTAAAAGCAATATATTTCAAAACAAAAATCTTTTTTGAAATATATTGCTTTTGTCGTTAGCATAACATGTACGCACACTCACAAGACGAACAAAAAAAGC
>CAYJFO010000041.1:0-14638 GCA_964369645.1 uncultured Oscillospiraceae bacterium
TGGTGCTTTCGCTTTTAGCGGTTGCTGTAATCGGCACAACTGTTATGGGAACGGCTTTTATGCCGGAAATGGGCTCGCCCCAGATGAGCGCAACGCTTACGATTGACCCCGACGAAGAGAACGTTGACTTGTTCTCGCTTTCCGACCAATACGCCTCCCAGATACTTTCTATCGACGGCGTTGAATATGTCGGAGCGATGGACCAAGGCTCGGCAGGATTTGCCGGCATGGGCGGCGGCGGAAACAGCATTTCATATTATATACTTTTAAGTGAAGACTCCCCTTTCGACAACAAGGCTGTCGAAAAGCTTATATACGAAAAAACCGCATTTCTAAAAGGCGAAATTTCGGTTCAAGCCTCCACCATGGACATGTCTATGATGACAGGTTCCGGCATACAAATTGTGCTTAAATCCAACGACCTTGACGAGCTTATAGCCGAATCGGGCAGAATTGCCCAGATTATGGGAACGGTTGAGGGTGTTGGAGAAGTCACGACGGGTTATGAAGATGCCGATAACGAGATACGAATAACGGTAGACAAAGAAAAAGCTATGCGCAAAGGTCTTACCGTAGCACAGGTCTATTCCGAGATAGCCTCTGCTTTAACGCTTGAAACCGATTCAACCGTCGTGAGCAGCGGAAGCGACAACTTCCCTGTTGTTATCGTGACCGAGGGTTCAAGTTTAACCGTTGAGAGTCTACCATACTATGCAATTGAACTTTCAACCGAAGAAACCGCCGATACCTCGTCGATGTCGGGCGACGAAGATGACGAGGAGGAAGAAGATGAACAAGACGACTATGTTCTTTTAAAAGACATTGCAACGATAACCGAGGAGACGACGGTTCCGTCGATAAATCGAGATAATCTGGCGCGATACAGTTCAATCTCGGCAACTATAGCGGACGGATACAACATAGGCCACGTCAGCCAAGACGTTGAACGAGCTCTTTCGGGGTACACTCCGCCCGACGGCGCAACGGTTGAAACCGAGGGCGAAAACGAGATGATTAACGACGCGCTTTCCGACCTTGTTTTGATGGTGCTTCTTGCTATTGTGTTTATATATCTAATAATGGTAGCCCAGTTCCAAAGCGTTTTATCGCCGTTTATAGTTTTGTTCACGCTTCCTTTGGCGTTTACGGGAGGGCTTTTGTTGCTTTGGATTTGTGGAATGGAACTTTCGGTTGTTTCGATGCTTGGGTTCTTGGTTCTCGCTGGCGTTGTCGTTAACAACGGAATAGTGTTTGTTGACTACACAAATCAGCTTCGCGAAAGCGGCCTTGACATCTATTCAGCGTTAATCGAAACGGGACGTTCAAGGATTAGGCCAATTCTTATGACAGCGCTTACAACAGTTCTTGCTATGAGCACGATGGCGCTTGGCATGGGACAAGGCGCAGAGATGACACAACCGATGGCGATTGTCACAATCGGTGGGCTTATGTATGCAACACTCCTGACACTTTATGTTGTCCCCAACATCTATGCCATGATACATGACAGAAAAAGCAAACGAAACAAAAGGAGGGGTTAGAAAAGATGATTGATGTAATCGAAAAAATTAACAGTCTTTCGCAAAAAGAGCTTTTGATATATGGTGCTGTGATAGAACACATCAAAAACGGAAAAAACCCCGGCGACATCACCATTTCCGAGATAGCGCAAAAGGCAGGCATCGGAAAAGGAACAGTCTACGAATATTTCAAAAGCAAAGAAGAGATTATATTAAAAACAATCTTGTTTCAATTTGCCAAAAGCTTTGAACAGGCTTCAAAACTTCTCCAAAGCGGCAATCAGTTTAAAGAAATTTTTACATCTATGCTCGACAATGCATACTATGCGTTTGATGTTAAAAGCGCAAATTTTGGAGGAACGATCTCTATGTTTGCGTGTGGCGAAAAAATTTCCAAAGAAAAAGAGGAGTTTTTCGACGAAGCAAAAATTTTCGTTCAATATTTTAAAGACAGCACAGACAAGCTTCTGAACGAGCTTATAGATATAGGTGTTTCACAAGGTGTGTTCACCAAAGTTCAAGACCGCGAATTTGCGATGTTTGCGATAAGCGCCGCTATATCGTCGTTTATAAACTCGACACACATATTTAAGGATATAAAGGGCGCAGAATACGAAAAGGCAAAACATTATGCGTATAAATTGGTGGTTGAAGCGCTAGGGTAAACAAAACATAAAACAAAAAAGGTGTCGCAGATTGCGACACCTTTTTTGTTTTATGTTATCCTATCTATTCACTAATAAGCCCTTGTTCCATAAGGAATTCATACGAAACTTGGCTTGCGTCAAGACCTTCTTCGACAACTCTGCCGTTAAGCATACTCATCGTTGCGTCGTCAAGAGCCTCGGAAAGTTGTTTCATAAGTCCCTCAACTTCGGGGTATTGTTCATATACCTTTTCGTTGACAAGCGGGAACATGTGATATGGTGGGAAGAACCCAAGGTCATCTTCAAGAAGCACAAGGTTGTTTTTTGCAATTAAGCTATCAGTTGAAAACGCCGTTATAACGTCAACTTCGTCGTTTGCAATTGCTGTGTACATAAGTGTTCCGGTAAAGTTTGGCGTGTCTTCAAAATACATATCATACATCTTTGACATGCCAAGATATCCATCTTCACGAACCGCAAACTCGGGCGAGCAACCAAGAAGCAAACGTTCCGAAACCTTTGCAATATCCGACATGTTTTCAAGTGAATACTGTTCGGCTGTTTCCGGCTTAACCGCAAGCACATATGTGTTGTTAAAATTAAGGTGATCAAGTGCATAAAGATTGTCGGTTTCACGAACCGTTTTTCTTATCTTTTCAAAAACTTCGTCGCTCGACGTTCCGGGGATAAACGTGTTTCCGAGAACCGCCGAATAAAGCGAGCCGGAATATTCGGGGTAGATGTCAATCTCTCCCGAAGTTAACGCGTTAAACGCAACCATCGTTCCGCCAAGACCCAATTTTCTTTCTATGTTTAAATCGGTGTTGTATTCTATCATGTCGGCAATAAGGTTTCCGACAACGCGTCCTTCAACCGCTTCTTTAGATCCAACAACGATATCGGGTTCTTGCGCAAAACTGCTGTAACCCATAACTCCGATAATAACCGCAAATACCGATATAACTGCGGCAACCGTTGTTCTTTTACTTCTTTTCAAAGATGCAACCGCTTCTGGTGTGATGTTTGCCGACTTAAGTTGCAAGCTAATCGGTGTTGCGGCTTTTTCGACTTTTGACATAATAAAATCCATCAACAACGCCAATATACAAGCAGGGATAGCGCCGGCTAACATCATGGTTGTGTTCATAGTATGTATACCCGAGATAACAAGCGTTCCGAGAACTTCTGTGCCGATATAAGCGGCAATCGTCAAAAGGCCTACGGCGGTTACCGACGATATACGAATACCTGCCATAATAACGGGAAGCGCAAGCGGAATTTGAACTTTAAAAAGAATCTGCGTGTTGGTCATTCCGATGCCTTTTGCGGCTTCTAGTGTATCTCGATTTATGTTTGCAAGTCCGGTGTATGTATTTTTAAGTATCGGTAGAATCGAATACAAGACTACAACAAAAACTCCCGGAACGGCGCCTATGCCAAGCAACGGCATAACAAGACCTAAAAGCGAAAGACTTGGAATTGCTTGAATTACGTTTGCGATACTTAAAACCGGTTTGTTAAGGTTTTTATAGTTAAATATTGTAATTCCAAGCGGAACAGCAATCAAAATAGCGATGGCAATTGCAATAAATGTGTATTGAACATGGTTATAAAGAAGTTTGCCCACATATTCGATATTTGCGCTGTAATAAGCTAATAAACTAGTCATTATTTGCCACCTCCTCGTAATCTATAAACTGTTGGCTCAAGGTTGTGACAAGGGTACTTGTTGTTACAAGCCCGTTTAACGTTCCGTCTTCGTCAACAACGGGTATGCTTGAAACACCAAGCGCTTTAACCTTTTTCAATAGCTCAACTATCGAGTCATATTGGCTAGCAATAACTTTTGGTGTTTTAACCATTGTGGATACCGGAGCGGATTTATCTTGGCATTGCGCAAGGTCGATAGCCGTTGCAACACCGATAAACTTGTTCTCATCGTTTAAAACAAGTATTCTGTCAACTTTTCTAAGTCTCATGTTCTCAATGGCTTTTAATATCGGAACCTCCATAAACGTCGTTACGGGGGTAGTAACCATTATATCTTTTGCCCTTATATATTCGGGATTGCTCCAGATACGGTTGCGCCCGACAAACGTAGAAACAAACTCATTTATCGGATTTTTCAAGATGTTTTCGGGGGTGTCGTATTGGACAATGTCCCCTTCTTTCATAATACAAATTCTGTCCGCAATCTTAACCGCTTCGGTCATGTCGTGGGTTACGAAAACTATTGTCTTTTTAAGCTTCGCTTGCAAGTTAACAAGTTCGTCTTGCAATTGATGTCGCGTAATTGGGTCTACCGCTGAAAACGGCTCGTCCATTAAAATAATTTCAGGATCGGTAGCAAACGCTCTAGCAACGCCTATACGTTGGTTTTGTCCTCCCGAAAGTTGTACCGGATATCTTCCGTTGTACATCTCGTAATCAAGCCCCACCATCTCGAGAAGCTTTTTTGTCGTCTTGTTTATCTCTTCTTCGGGAACTTTTTGAAGCCGTGGAATAACCTCGATGTTTTCCTTTATCGTCATGTGAGGAAAAAGTCCCGTCTGTTGGATTACGTATCCAATATTTCGGCGTAGTTCAATAGGGTCTTTGTCGGTAATATCCTCACCATCAATGTAGATTTTACCTTGTGTCGGGCGAATTAACTTGTTAATCATCTTAAGTGTTGTTGTTTTTCCACAACCAGACGGACCAATAAGAACAACTATCTCGCCTTTCGCTATCTCAAAATTTGCGTCGTTAATTACGTTAACCGTTCGATAGCTTTTACTAATGTTTTCAAACCTAATCAATAAAATTACCCCTTTCTATAAAACGTCGTGTTTAGTTTCGATATGGATATTATAGCATAAATCTAATATAATTTTCCACTATTTTTATCAAAATATATAAAAAATGTTTCACCGATTTAAATCAACAACATAAAAACTCAACAAATCAGTTGCTTTTTGGTTGTTTTTCCACATATCAATGTATTTCAAAACAGACGTTAACTCGTTGAATTTATCAAACCAAATCATTTTTTTATTCAACTGCAATCTCTTTGTTTTATATTTCGACATAATTGTTCAATTGATTTTACTATCATATATTTAACCAAAAAATTATTTAACGTTAGAAGGTTCAGATATGAACAATTCAAAAAACTATGACGTAATCGTTGTGGGCGGTGGCATAGCGGGCCTTGTCGCCGCGGCTTCGGTTTCAAGAAAAAATAAAACTGTTATGCTTATCGAAAAAGAGCCTGTCGTCGGCGGACTAGTTGGCGGATTTCAAAAACAAAATTTTACGTTCGATTGTGGTATAAGGGCGCTTGAAAACGCCGGTACGCTTATACCGATGCTTGAAAATTTTGGTATAGATGCGAAACTCGAAAAAAGTTCAGTTATGCTTCGTATTTTTGAAAAAACTGTAACGATAAGCGATGACGACGGGCTTTTGAACTACAGCAAAGTATTAAAACATTATTTCCCCGAAAATAAAAAAGATATCGATAAAATAATAGTCGTTATACAAAAGACTATGTGTAACATGGACGTGCTGTATGGTGTTGAAAACCCTTTGTTCTCGCCGTTGTACGAAACTCCTGAAAAACTTTTAAAAACCCTAGTTCCGTGGCTTTGTCGATATCTCGTGACGGTCGCTAAAATAAACATGGCAAAATCCCCTGTTCGCGATACCCTTTTAAAGTTAACCGACAATACAGCTCTTGTTGACGTAATATCTCAACATTTTTTCACAGGCTCTCCGGTTTTTTTCGCATTGGGATATTTTTGGCTTTATAAGGATTACTACTATCCGAAAAATTCAATTTCAAGTGTTTCACAAAGTTTAAAAAATTATATCGAACAAAACGGCGGAGAGGTTATATGTGGTGTATTAGCAAGCAAGATTGATACAACAAAAAAACAGCTCTTTCTTTCGTCGGGCGAGAAAAAATCATTTAAAAAGCTTATATGGTGTTGTAGTAAAAAAGCTTTAATAAACAGTATTTGTTCTGAAAACCCTAAAACTCAAAACAAGCGAATTATGCAAATCATACGCCAACGCGGAAGCGATTCTATCTTAACTTTTTACATAGCTTTAAACATTCCTCCCAAAACAATAGAAAAAACCATAGGCTCACATCTTTTTTTCACTCCAAGCATTTCTGGGCTTTCTTCGATTGAAACCCCAAACAATAATGACGATATAGATGAGCTTTTTCGATATACTAAAAGCTATCTATCTCAGACAACGTTCGAGATATCTTGTCCTGCTGTTAAAAACAAAAATCTAGCTCCAAATCAAAAAAGCGCAATAATCGTTGGAACTTTGTTTAGCTATGATATTACCGAAAAGATAAAGTCTATCGGGTTTTATGATAAATTTAAAGAATTTTGCAAAGCCCAGATTGCTGAAATTTTGGATAAAAGTTTAATCAAAGATTTCAAATCATCTATTATCTTTTGTGAAGTTTCAACCCCTTTAAGCATAGAAAAAAGAACCGGCAACGATGACGGAGCGATTACAGGTTGGCGTCACACCAGTCGACCGTTGCCCGCCGTTTCGGGATTTACGGCGATAGCGAACTCGGTTAACACCGACTATCCAAACATATTTCAAGCCGGAATGTGGACTTTTTCCCCTGCCGGTCTTCCGGTTAGCATTATAACGGGAAGGCTAGCCGCCGACAAAGCCGTTTTGAACATAGATAAGGAAAGGTTGAATAAATAATGTATTATTTGCTATCAAGTATTATTGGACTTGTTTGTTTTATTTTGTTGTTTTGGAAATTCCCAAAACTTAAACAAGGTACCCACAGCGATAACAACCTATCTGTTTCGGTTGTTATTCCATTTCGCAATGAACAACATAACGTTAACGGTATTTTAAAGAGTATCCAAAACCAAACTCACAAACCTTTCGAGGTAATCTGTGTCGACGACATGAGTGACGACAACACCAAACAGCTTATTAGTCAGTTTGATTTCGTTACCTTAATCGAGATAAGGGAAAAAATGCAAGGAATTCAAGGCAAGGCGTTTGCTTGCCAACAAGGCGCAAACATTTCCACGGGAGACCTGATACTATTCCTTGATGCCGATGTTCGGCTTTCATCTACCGCTGTTTTTGACCTGCTTGAAACACACAAAAGTGAACATTGCACGGTGTCTGTCCAACCGTTTCACGAAGTTGAAAGACTATATGAAAATGGTTCACTTTTTTTCAACCTTGTACAACTTGCCGCAAACGGAACGTGCTGTGGTTTTTATACAAAACCTGCCGGACTTTTCGGTCCGGTTATACTTATCGACGCGATACTATACCGCAAGATAGGCGGGCACAGTTGTGTTGGCAACAGCGTTGTAGACGACCTTGAGGTTGCAAAGGCGCTAAAGAAAGCCGGCGAAAGATTTGTAATAAAAACAGGGGGGAAAAGCATATCATTTCGTATGTACCCCGATGGATTACAAAAACTTTCGCAAGGTTGGATAAAAAACATTGCTGTGGGCGCAACGTATACTTCGCCCGTTATCTTTGCTTTAACATTTCTTTGGATAAACGGTTGTTGCAGTTCTCTAATTCTTTTTTACGAACTATTAGATACTAATTTATTTTTCATGGCTTTTATAAGCTATTTTTTATGGGTAACGATGATTTTCGTAAAGTCCAAAAAAATCGGTAGTTTTGGTTTTGTTAAGGCTTTATTTTATCCTGTTTGGTTTGTTTTCTTTTTATTAATCTTTTTTGTTTCGATGATAAAAAAGATTTTTCATATTCCCGTAACTTGGAAGGGGCGCAAAATCAAATGGAACGAGAAGGTATGCAGATAATTTTTTTGCCAGAATGGATTACGATCTCTATATGTTTTTTGGTATGGCCTACTATCCAGATATCTGTCGCAATAATTTCAAGAACTTTACCCGATAGATTTTTCAAAAATGATAATTTTATTTTTAAAAGTTATCTTTTTGAACAAAACGGAAAATTATACGAACGATATTTTAAAATAAAACGTTGGAAAAAATTCTTGCCAGATGGAAGCGCAATAACTGGAGTAGGCGTTAAGAAAAAACATCTATACGACAAAAGTCAAAAAGGACTTGAGCTTTTTATCATCGAATCGTGCAGGGCAGAGTTTCTCCACCTTGCTTCAATCCCGCCGTTTATTATTTTCGGTTTGTTCTGTCCGCCATATGTAGTTTTACTAATGCTTTTGTATGCGCTGGCGGTTAACTTACCTTGTATATTAGCTCAACGATACAACCGCCCAAGAATTATAAAGTTTTTAGAAAGGCGCAGCAACTTACAACAAAGTGCTACGTATTATTCAATAACACGGCTAAAAGTTGAAGCCAAAGTAAAATATTAGATAAAAATATAAACAAAACCGAGACACCGCTTAAGCGTTATTGTCTCGGTTTTGTTTATATTTTTATAATCTTGATATGTCCTATCTTTTGGCGCGATCTATAACCTTTTCCACATACATCTTTTGGTCTGCAATCTTCATAAGCTTTTCAAGCGTAGGCGCTTCACTCGACAAAGCGTACCCTACGCTTGCCGAAATATTGATACTTATGTCGTCAATTACAAATATGCGCCCTGAAAGTTTTTTAACCCTGTTTTTGACACTAAGTGCGTCGTTATCGCTACTGATGTTCGGCGTTATAAGCGCAAATTCATCTCCACCCATTCGCGCAATAATTGTGTCCGATTTAAAGTTGCTTTTCAACCTCTTTACATACGCTATAAGAAGTTTATCCCCAACTTCATGTCCATAGTTGTCGTTAACAGGTTTAAAATTATTAAGATCAACATAAAACAACGCAAAATCACCTTTATTTTTGCTGTCATAATATTGTTGTAGTTTAGTTCTGTTGTAAGCGCCCGTCAAATTGTCCGTTTCAAGCCTTGTAGTCATCGTCATTTTTGATTTTTCATAATTAGTGAAAACTCTTAACAATATAATATTAATAAGTAATATGGAAAAAAACCAAAACAACCCATTAGACAATATTTGAAATTCTCTTCCGTCAACATATAACCCAAGTTGCCATATATTTTCACCAACTTGAATATCTTTGTAACTAGCTTTAGAACTGTCAAAATATTGGCTTTGCGAAGCTACTATCTTTTCGCCTTCATATTCCGTAACTAGTTCATATTGATATCCAAGGTCTTCAAGTCCACTAATCCCGACATGACTCAAAAAACATGGCATCTCGACAGATATCGAAAAAAATCCATGAAACTTGCTACCAAGATACACAGGATTTCTAACCGCAATCCCGACATTACCAAGAACAAGTTCAAATGGCCCCGAAATAACAACCTCTTTCGTTTCTTTTGATTTTATAGCATCAACAGATGTTAAAGGATGTTCCAAGATGTTGACCCCGATAAAGTCGCTTCTTTCGGTTGCCGGATAAACAAGAAGCGCGACGCCGTCCGGAAGATACGAAATCACCGAATTTAAACTTTCATTATAAAAAGCCGCCGCTACTTTATGAAATTGTTCAACATCAAGGTTTTGATCCCCCGTACTGACCAATACATCAAGAACTTCTGTGCTTTTTATTAAATTATCAATAGTGTTATCAATGCGCTCAGCATAAATATTCCTTATATCCTCTTCCTTTTGAACAATTACATTATAAGAGTTTACAGAGGTAATCGAGAAAACAATAACTCCAACAACAAGTAGTATAAAGAAAACAATTCTTGAAACCCTCATAAATTTACTCCTTAACAGGGCATAAAAAAACATAATATCACTTTGTAGGTATATTATATATTTCAAAAATTATTTTGTCAAGTTTCACTAAAAAAAATCACCCTGTAATTTATTTTCAATAATTAGTTTACAAAATAATTATTGGTGATTTTTGCACTCACATATACCTTAACAGTTTCTCGAAAAAGTCACCGATTCTAAAAGAATCGGTGACTTTTTTATAAGATAGTTTAAATTTTATTCTTCAATTTTTTCAAGCGAAGCTTGGAAATGGCGAAGAATGGGGGGTTCCCATGTAATTTTATATCCGCGTTTAATGTCTTTTGCGCGTTTGCTTACAGCTATTATTGCGTCAGCCATTACGTCAAAATGCGACTGTGTGTACACACGGCGCGGAATTGCAAGACGTGTGAATTCAAAATCTGCGTGGAGTTGTTCTTTTGTGTCTGGGTCATTTCCAAGCATATAAGAACCGATATCACAAGTACGAATACCCGCTTCTTTGTAAAGTTCTATTGCAAGAACTTGTCCCGGATACTCGTTATACGGAATGTGTGAAAACATAGCTTTTGCATCAACAAATATGCCGTGTCCGCCAACAGGAGATTGGTATGCAATGCCGGCGTCATCAAGTTTCGCGGCAAGATATTCCATTTGGCCTATTCTATATGCCAAATAATCGTCATCGATACCCTCGTAAAGACCAACTGCCAAAGCTTCAAGTTCACGACCAGAAAGGCCACCATATGTGTAGAAACCTTCGAAGCATATGCAGTTAGCTTTAATTTTAAGGATAAGCGGAGACTCTCCGTCTTTAACGCCTATCATACCGCCCATGTTAACGATAGTGTCTTTTTTAGCAGACATAGTAAACATATCGGCATAGCTAAACATCTCGGTTATAATTTCTTTAATCGATTTATCGGCATAACCCGCTTCATCGCGTTTGATAAAATATGCGTTTTCTGCGTAACGAGCCGCGTCAATATCGAGCGGGATATTGTATTTTTTGCTTATTGCGGCAACGTCTTTCATGTTTTGCATAGAAACCGGTTGGCCGCCAGCCGAGTTGTTTGTTATCGTCATAACGATAAGTCCAACTTTGTCTACACCGTATTCATTTATAAGTTTTTCAAGCTTTTCAACGTCCATGTTGCCTTTGAATTTTGCTCTTGCAGAAGGATCTTTCGCCTCTGCAACAACACAGTCGACAGCCCTTGCGCCAGCAATTTCTACGTGTGCACGTGTTGTATCGAAGAACATGTTGCTTATCGCTACCTTACCTTCCGAGAGGAAAGTCGGGAACAAAACTTGTTCTGCTGCCCTTCCTTGGTGGACAGGTTGGAAGTATCCATATCCGAAGATATCTTTACATGCATCGTTTAAACGATAGTAGCTTCTAGCTCCTGCATACGATTCGTCTGCTTGCATCATAGCCGACCATTGGTTTTGGCTTTGTGCGTTGGTACCCGAATCGGTCAAAAGATCGATATAACAATCTTCCGCACGAAGGTTGAAAAGGTTGTATTTTGCTTTTTTAATGTTTTCCTCGCGCTGTTCCTTAGTCAGCATTTTAAGGGGTTCAACCATTTTAATTCTAAATGGTTCCGGAACATACTTTACTGCCATAACAAATACCTCTTTAAAATAATAATTTTTAAAAATACCCCGGTCATCAAGTGAAAACTTAACTAGTAAAACTTTGCGATTTTTTCACCGGACTGGCGGACAGTATTGTTATACAAATTTACAAAAATTCTATTCTCTAACCTATAAAAGCAATCGTTTCGATTTCAACAAGGCTTGCTTTCGGAAGTTCTTTAACCGCAAAAGCAGATCTTGCCGGATAACTTCCCTCTTTAAAATATTTTGCATAAACTGCGTTCATATCTGCAAAATTAGCCATGTCGCTTAAAAACACTGTTGATTTTACAACGTTGTCAAGCGAAGCGCCAGCAGCCTCTAGAACTGCTTGTATGTTTTTAAAAATCTGTTCTGTTTGTTCGGTTACTCCGCCAGAAACCATATCGCCGGTAGCTGGATCAATTGAGATTTGTCCCGACAAGAAAAGCATGTCACCTACGCGAACGGCTTGGGAATATGGACCTATTGCTCCTGGAGCTTTATCGGTTGAAATAATTTGTTTCATAATTTGAAAAAACCTTTCTTTTTATAATTTTTTTCTCTAACATTTAATATAACATCGCTTAACCATTTTGTCAAAGAGATTGTTTCATTTTTGACTATTTGTTGAAAAAACACCTGATTATTTTGCACAAAAAGTCATACTTTTTTATTTTACAATATCTTTTCAGCAAAAAAGTTTAGATAAATAAAAAAAACTATGGAAAGATAAATTATATAGTGATATACTATTTAAGAATGACAACAAATAAAAAGAGGTTTAAAGGTTTATATACATGGAATATTTGAGACAGATTGGGCAAAACACAGTTTTAGTAAGCGCCGTTACAGGTTGGTTTGTTGTACAGGTGTTAAAGTTTTTTATCCATTATTTCTTAACAAGAGAATGGAAGTTTGAACGTCTTTTCGGCCCCGGCGGAATGCCAAGTTCCCACGCTTCTACGGTGTGCGCGCTTTGTATTTCAAGCGGAAAATATTTTTCGGTAGCGTCATTTGAGTTTGCGGTTACATTTATACTTGCAACGATAGTCATGCACGACGCGAGAGGGGTTAGACTTGAAACCGGAAAACAAGCAAAAATCCTCAACGACATTATAGCAAAAGTCTTTAACGACCATCCAAATTTCCCACAAAGCGAACTTAAAGAACTTGTAGGACACACTAACTTTCAAGTTCTGGTGGGTGGTATAATCGGAATTATAGTTGGGATTATAATTTAGCTTAAAACAACTTATATCATAACTTTATATCAAAAAACAACCAAAAATGCAGGGGATATCATTTTTTAGATATACCCTGCATTTTTTCATTTGTTTTATAAATAGGAAAAGTTAAAAGCCACCAAGTACTTGTTTGTCAACATAAACACTCACACTTCCGTCGCTCACCGGAAAGTTTGCACAACCGTCGTCTTCAATAACTATTTCAGCGCCGTTGTTGTTTAGGCAATCGACCATAGTTTTACCTATAAACCGTTCTCCGACACACATACGAAGCGACCCTTTAACGCTATCGGTCATCACAACTGCAATGCCGGAATTTTCGTGGCTCTCGTCTCCCATTCTTGTAAAGCCAACGACAGAGCTATCGTTAAAATAGTCTATCTGCTCACCATACGCAAGGTTGTGCCTTGCTTTTAAAAGCGTTTCAAACTTTTGACCGAGAGGAGAAATTCCATCATGCGGAATACCATACAAATCACCATAAAAAACGCAAGGAGTTCCCTCTTGTCTTAACAAAATCAAAGAATATGCGTGGAGTTTAAACCAACCGTTTACATAACTTTGAAGAGCCTGGCCGGGTTGGGTGTCGTGGTTGTCCACAATCGTAACCGCTCGACTAGGTCGCTTGCCGACAAGCGTATTTTCAAACATCTTGCTCATGTCAAAATTTCCGTTACTGTTGGACGCGCTATAGAAATTATAATGTAGCGGCACATCAAAAAGACAAAGATCATTTGCATTTTTATCAAGGTAATGCGTTAACGCCGAAAGAGCTTGGTGCCAATATTCCCCGACAATAAACAGGTCATTTTTTGCGTGATCTCTCATCTCGGTTATCCAGTTAAACATCTTTGAAAAGCTAAGGTGTTTTATAGCGTCAAGCCTGAACCCATCGACACCTGTAAAGTCGAGATACCATTTCCCCCATCGCACAAGCTCGTCATACGTTTCGGGATAGTTAAGGTCGAGGTCTGCTCCCATAAGATAATCGAAATTTCCGTTTTCAAGGTCAACCTCGTTTTCCCAAGCTTTTCCCTCAAAAAGATAAAGCGCCTTTTTGCTTGTTGCGTTGTCCCAATCGGTTCCGTCAAAGTGATTATGGTTCCATTTAAAATCGCTGTACTTTCCGCTTCTTCCGACAAAGTCAAACTTTGTCCATGCGGTTATCTCGCGTTGTTCAAGTTGGTGTCCTCTATTATTAAGGTCAAACACCTTCGCTTGTACATTTTCTGTGCCGTCCGCGCCCATGCGGTGGTTAAAAACTACGTCGGCGTAAACTTTTATCCCTTGCTGTTGCAACGCCTTAACCGCGCCAAGATACTCGTCTTTTGTTCCGTATTTTGTCGGAACGGTTCCTTTTTGGTCAAATTCTCCGAGGTCATACATATCGTATACGCCGTAACCGACGTCGTTTATTCCGTTTGCACATTTATAAGCGGGCGGAAGCCAAACCTCGGTTATGCCAAGCCTCTTAAGTTTTTCCGCCTGTGACATAGTGTGTTTCCAATGCGTCGCGTCGGACGGAAGATACCATTCAAAAAATTGAACTATCGTTCTGTTGTTCATATTAAATATATCCTTTTCATTTTGACTAAATTAATTTGAGTATGTCCATGTTTTATCAAAAGACTCTTCAATTCATTCTTTTTCATTGAACATCCTCCTTTTGTAACATGTTAAGTTGCTTTAGTGTATCCTACCAAAAGTATCTTGTCAAGCTGTATTTTCTTGATTTTTAACGTTCTCATGTTACTATATACATATGATAATACAGCAATAGCTGCACAGCTCATAAACAACAAATAATTTCCCACACTATTTCCCACACCTATATTGATTTAATTTGACGGAATTTGATAGTTTTGATTTTTAGGGAAA
>CAYJFO010000042.1:0-14594 GCA_964369645.1 uncultured Oscillospiraceae bacterium
TGCTTTTCCCAATAATCAATCTTGTCTGAACAGCCGGGAACGCCTAGTTTTTTCATATCGTTCCAAAACTGAACCCATGTTTCGGGGTTTTCCCTTTGCCCATACGCTCCCATGTCAAGGTTACGTTGGAGCATCTCAAGCATAAACCGTTTGTCGCTGAAATCAACTCCGCTTTCGTCGACCGAAAAAATATACTCGTCGGAAAAATAATAACTACCGTCGTCCGCTTTTTCTATGAAATCATATCGGTTAAAAGTCTCCAAAAACGCGGCGCCGTCCTCGTTTTTTGATGCGAACGTTCTCTTGCCGTCCGAATACGCAAGCAACATCTTAAACATCAACTCGTATAGCGCTGAATACGCCTTGTTTTTCATAATCCTGCGGCTTTGTTGGCGCCCGAGAACCTGCATAATCTGGGTTTCTTTCGCCCTTCCGCTTACCGCTGTGTTATCTTTCCTTCCTTGGAAACTATCTGTTATTCCGAGAATGTTCTTTGCTCTTTCATAATCGTAGTTTGCGGTTTTCTCAAAACTTTCGGTCGAAGCTTTTATGTCGACGACGTTTATCTTTCCGTAGTTTTCCGGTTTGCTTTCGATAATCGTCAACGCTTCGTTTGTAAATCGTCTGCTAGTTCCTTGCGGAACTTCGACAACAGAACCGCTTTTAAGCAGAATATCGTTGCGTTTTGTAAGCTGTCTACATGCGCTTATGTAATATTGAGCTATAGAATCGATGTCGCTTTTACCGTACAAAAAATCTTTGTTAGAGATATTTTTCCGTATCGTTATCGGAAACTGTGATGGATAATAAAATTCAATTTCAGTCGGTTTTTTAACGGCACGCTTAATGATCTTGGTTCTTTTTTTGCCTATTGGATTTCCGCTTTTGTCTTTTGCAACCATTCCGAACTTATCAAAAACATAATCATAAACCGCTATTTCGTTTCCGTTTTTGTCTCGTTCAAACACTTGTTCTCCCGTGTCAAAATCTTCGAGTATCGGGATTCCGTCGCTGTCGATAACCGGAGAGAATGCCGGAATCTTGGTCGAGACGTTTTCGCCGTTTATGTCGATTTTTTCAAAGATCTCGATATCTTTGCTCAACGTTTCAAACCGTTTTGAAACATGTTTAAACTTGCTTGACCCGCAAACACATTGTTTGCTTTGGTCGTTTACTCTGTCGCCACACACGGAACAGATAACTTCTTTTCGCATCTCGTAATCCGTTTGGTCTATTAAACAGGTGTCTCCCGCCCAAGAAAAACAACCAATTCGCCCATCTTTGTTTTTGTAATACGCTATCTTTTGTGTCACAAGTTCGTCCGACTTTATGTCGCTTGAGTCGTTTGAAAGATCCGCGTCAACTGTTTCGTCAAAGATGTTTCGGTTTTTATACCGTGCGTACAACCGCTCTTTTGTGTCGTCAAACGTTAAAAAGATATAGTCCATCTGGTGAATGTCGGACACGCCCTGTTGCGGTATAAGCTGTTTTGCGGAAAGAAGCCGAACATCAAGCTCGCCCGAGCGATTGTTTTTTGTGCTAAACGCGTCCCACTCGACAAAAAACGCCGTTCCGCCGTTAACGCGAACCTGTCTTTCGTCTATGTCGTTAAGCTCCTCAAACGGCAAACGTTCAACCTCGCTTCGCAAAAGTTTTTCTATAATTCTCGCGCCTCTAATCGTTTTTTCGTTTGGGTTTCTCGGCGTAACTTTTGGAAGCGGAATGTGGCTGTCTATGCCCGCTTCAATAAGTTCTTCGGGAAAGTTCCAAACGGTTGAGAAACTTCGCCCGCCCCCAACATTTTCGCTTCCGCTATAAATTGCGTTTTGTCGGTCGAACGCAACAAACGCGTGTTGACCGGACGGAGCGGTAAATCCATTTTTGTTCTTTTCAAACAGTTCCTGCCACCTATGTAGAGAATATGTCTCAAACTGTCCTTCGATGTCTTTTTTAATCATTTAAAGGTTCCCCCCATTTTTCAATCATCTGTTGTTTCATCTCGTACGTTGCGGTTTCAAAATCTTCGAGCATGTCTTGTGAATAATGTTTTCTTTCGCTTTGTTGCGAAAGTTGTTTAAAACTTTGCTGTGTCCTTATTTCGGACGCTATCATGTCGGAAAACAAAAGGTCATCGTGGTTACCCGAAAGCGCGTCCGGCCGGCCGTTTTTGTCATAAACAAACGTTAACGCCTCTCGTAACATATCTATGTCGTAAAAAAGCTCTGAGTGGTTGTTAATCGTGTCAACAGCTTTGTCGATTATAAGTGGCCTTGTGTTTCCGTCTGTTCTAAAACCATATTTTGTAAGCTTTGTTTTTTTGAAATCATCTTTTCTTTCTCGTACATACTGGTTTGGATAATTAAGGCGCATAAGTTCTTCGATTGGCGCGGTGTTAAAGTTAGTTTCAATACCTATTAAAGCGTCGTTGTAATAACGTCCCAAACAATAAAGTTGGTAGGTAAACGGTTTTGAGTTGTCGGGCGCCATGTGTATAGAAGCTACCCTTTCGCCCGTGACATTGTTTATGACGGTTGCCGCGTAAAAGTCGTTTCCCTCTCCTTTTGTGTCCGCCCCAATAACATATGGAACGCCTTGTTGCGGCGGCATAAAAACCCTTACCCAATTATGTTTGTCTTTTTTAAAACAAAAGTCGTTTATATAATCGTTACAACCCGGGTCGTTAAAACTGAATTCAAAACTGCCTTTTAAAAATGGCGTTTTGTTATAGAGCTTTTTAAGCTGTTCAATCCTTTCGGTTATAACTTCGTTGTCGAAAACCGACTGTTTAGAAAGCGAAAACGCCTCGTCGGCACAACTTGGATACTCCTGTTTAAACCGCCTTAACGACCCTTGACATTTGTTTTTTATACACCACCGTCGCCATTCCATCTGGTCGTCTGACAGGTTATACAACGCCTTAATCTGTTTTTCGTCGAACGAAAACGGTTTGCCGCTGTACGGCATTACATAGTCTTCCGCCTCGAACCACGCCGTGAACACCGGAACAAAATCGCTTTGGTTTGAAACGGCACGTTTCCATTCGTCGTAAAATGCGTCATGACCATTTGCGGTACTTTCGATTATAACCATCGTGTCGGGGCTTGCGGGTACGGTTTGCGCAAGCCCCAAAAGAACCTCGGTTTTTTCCCCTTTCCAAAAAGCATACTCCGAAATATGGAGATTTTGGAACGTTTCCCCTCTGCCCGTTGTGTCGTTTCCCGCCGTCATCATGCGTATGAAACTTTCTCCATTTTCAAAACTAAACCCAAGTTCCTTCGCGTTGCACACCGAAACTTCGGGAACGCTTAGCTCTTGTTCAAGCTGTTCTTCGTCTTTTAAAAGTTTCTTTTTGTTTTTAAGTCGTTTTCTCTTTTTAGCCAACACAACTTCTGGAATAGTGTCATAAAACCGTTTTGACATTCTAAAGAGATTTGCGGCGGCTTGGGCTTCGTGGGCAATAACTCCGCTTGTGACGTTGCTTTGCTTGATAGTTCTTATAAATATAATCGCTTCGGCAACGGTCGAAAACCCCATCTGTCGCGCCTTTAGAATGATAACCCTAATCGGTTTTTTTTCGCTTATCTGTTTTTCGATAGCGGCTATCAGTTTAAGTTGGGCCTTGTTTGGAACAAAATCTACAATACCGCCGTTTTTGTCCTTAATTTTAAGGGTTTTAATATCGTTTAAAAATCTCTCTATATTAATGCTCTCCCTTCATTCAAATTTAGCGTTCTCTTTTTATGTTTGTTTAGCTTTATTTTTAACCGCGGAAAAACTACAAAAATCCTTAACCGAACAATAGTCGCGACACTTTTTGTCCTCGCCTTCGATAGCCTCGATGTAGTCACCTTTGTTTTCGTTTATAAATCGCGCCGCTTCGGTTCGCGTTGTAAAAACCTTAACCGGAGTTTTTTTGCCAAACGTCTTGACCGCGAATCTAATCCCCTCGTTAAACCGAAAGTTCATAGAACATTCGGGGATTGCGTCGTCCGGCATGTATTTGTATATGTCGATGTCTTTAAACCTGTTAAATATAAATCGTTCGATAAAAGAAAAATCATTGTTTGAAAAGTTAAACCCTATCTTTTGTATCGGATGTTTTGGGTATTCTTGATTTTTCAACTGTTTAGTTTTGGAGAAATCTTTTAAAAACAAAACAACCTCGCCCTTGTAAACAGGAAACCCCAAACTTTTAAGCATATACGCATATATCAAAAGCTGTTTTCGATAATCCTCGAAATCGTTTCGCAAAAATTTTGAACAACTTGTCGTCTTATAATCGACAACAAGCCCTTTGTTTTGATCATACAGGTCAAACCGACCCGAAAGGATATAGTCCCCAACCTTTATCTCGATACGTTGTTCCTTTTGCTGTCCTTCTTCAAGATTTTGCTTTTCAAGCAAAAGATGCACCGCCGACCCAAAAAACTTATACGCCATGTCGGACACGTCAACCGAGACGCTGTCGCCATGTCTCTTTTCGAGAATTATCTCTTTAACCCCCTTTAAAAGAGATGTAGCTCGATATTCGTTTTCTTTAAGTTCAACGTTACTTGAAGCAAATTGCACAAGCTGACTTGGCAAATTATAGATATTTGTAATGTTCATATAAAACCTCATTCTGTTTGGGGGATTAGACCAAAACTCGATATAATAATTAGTTGTGTCAGTTTTTGCCATTTTCCCCCAAACAATTGACAGTTTACGGATTAACGTATATACTTAAATTACAACGTCTAATCAATACGGAATTCCGAACTGTTGTTGTAATTATATACTGAATTCAGTATAATTGCAAGCTTTTTATACGTTCTTCCGTATTTTTTGTTTAAATGCACAGAAAGGCAAGATGTATAATGTACAATTTGTATAATAGAATTGAAGATTTATGTAATAAAAAAGAGATTAAGGTCGGCAAGCTTTGTAAAGAAATTGGAATTACACAGGGTGTTTTAACCGATTTAAAGATGGGAAGAACAAAACATCTGTCGATTCCGACGCTTGAAAAGATAGCGGAATATTTCGGAATCGCGGTGGACGAGCTTTTATCACAACAAAAAAAGGCCGACAACGCTGTCGACCTTACGAATCAAGAACAGGTTATTCTTGATTTTTATCGCTCTGCTCCTCCCGAGATTCGAGCAATGATTGATAAAATTGCACAATCTTAATTATCTGCTCCCGCTTGTGTTTATCCTTTAATGCCTCCAACAGTTTTGCTTCCTTTCTATCCAAGTTTTGCTTCCTCCCCACGAACGAACTTATGTTCTTTGTGTTATACTACCATAACCGCTGTACGATAAATTGTACTTGTATAATATTACAAAATTAAAAAGAACGTTGTCGAAAGATGTTGAGTGGGATAAAACAAACTATTTTGATGTAACGATAGGGGGATTTTCGGCTGATTTTGTTTAAAATATAAGGTTTTCAGGTTGAATAGTAAAGTAAATAATTTTCACCTTGCGCCAACGCTCTAGGGCATATCATAAGGCGGAGATATTGGAAATATTCCTTGGCGAACTTTGTTCGCCGTTTTGCGCTATCTGTGCAAAACCCGTAGTATTTCTACATTTTAAACTTTGTCATATATAAATTTTTATACAATAGTATAAAATCATTTACTTTTTTAAAATACATGATAAAATTAAAAGATAAGCGGTTTAAAATACGTATTATAGACGTCATGGCTTTGCCATGGTGTTGACATGGCGAATTTATATAATGCTATGCATTATATAAATAATCTTTACCTGCGGTAAAGATTTGGGAAATACTCCTTGTCGAACTTCGTTCGCCATTTTGCACCGTTGGTGCAAAAACGTAGTATTTCTTGTATTTCAAGCTACATCTAATATAAATAAGAGACACAACAAAACGAGAGAGGAAGCAAAAAAATGAGCGACAAAAAAGACTTTAATCTTATCGACCTTACGATTAATCCCGAAATTCTTAAAAAATCAATCAAACGTGCAAAGGAACAAGGTATCGTTATACCAACGTTTGCACAGATGAAAAATCCCGAACTTATAAGCGATGAGATTAAACAGAAACTTAAAGACATTGGTCTTTGGGACGTTAACCCAGCCAACCTTTTCAGAATTAACTGGCACAACGAACCGTGTGAAAAAGGCGGCGGTTTTGCAGGAGTTAACTATATAAGCTTGCCCAAAGAGATAACCGGCGTAGACGCAAAGGTTGTTGCGATTGTGGGAAGATATTTCCCAACAGGCGCACACAAAGTTGGGGCGGCGTTTGGTTGCTTAGTCCCACGTCTTGTTACGGGACAGTTTGATCCGACGACAACAAAATCTGTCTGGCCGTCAACCGGCAACTATTGCCGTGGCGGAGCGTACGACAGCGCGCTTCTCGCTTGTGAATCGATAGCAATTCTTCCGGAAGGCATGAGCAAAGAGCGTTTTGAATGGCTTGAGACGGTCGCGGGAGAAACTATTAAAACGCCCGGAACCGAAAGTAACGTTAAAGAGATCTTTGATAAATGCCATGAACTTCGCAACTCGGGCGATGACCTTATGATTTTTAACCAGTTCGAGGAGTTTGGAAACTATCTTTGGCACCACGAAGTTACCGCAAGTGCTATAGAAGAAGTTGTTCAAAAAGAGATTGGCGAAAACGGAAACTTTGCCGGTTACGTTTCGTCGACCGGTTCGGGCGGAACGCTTGCTGCCGGGGATTATCTCAAGAAAAAATTCCCGAAATCCAAAATAGTTGTAAGCGAAGCGCTTCAATGCCCAACCATCTTTAACAACGGTTTTGGTGAACACAGAATCGAAGGCATAGGCGACAAACATATACCGTGGGTGCACAACGTCAAGAACACCGACGTTGCGGTTGCTATAGACGACGAGATCCCAATGAACTGGATACGTATGTTTAACGAAAAAGCAGGGATAGAAAAGCTTAAACAAGAGGGTGTTTCGGACGATGTTATAAACAGCCTTAATCTCATTGGCATCTCGGGCGCCGCCAACATAGTTTCGGCTATTAAATTCGCTAAATATTTCGAACTCACAAAAGACGACGTTGTTGTTACCGTTTTAACCGATTCGATGGACATGTACAAAAGTAGACTCGAAGAACTAAACGAACAACGCGGACCGTTCACCGAATTTGATGCCCACGGCGCCTTAGAACGTTATTTCAAAGGTATCGGAATTGATTATATAAAAGAACTCGGATACTATGACAGAAAAGCGGTTCACAACCTTAAATACTACACATGGGTAGAACAACAAGGCAAGACGAGCGACGAGCTTAATGCCCAATGGTATGACGACGAGTATTGGACCAATATACCAAAACAAGCTAGCAAACTAGACGAGCTTATCGAACAGTTTAACAAAAGCGTAGAACAGCTTTAATTTAATAGATAGTAAACTAAAATCCCCCGCCATCGGCGGGGGATTTAGCGTGTCAAAAAAGGTGAACCCTCAAAAATGTTGCACAAAACCGCAATAGAGTTTGTAGGGGATGGCGTCCTCGACATCCCGTTTTTAGGGGATTTGTGGTGATTTTTCGGGTCGTCGGGGACGCCGACCCCTACATTCCACCCATTATGTTTGTGCATTTTGACGAAACACAATTTTGTAATAGAGCTTGTTCTACAGTCTAAAATCCCCCGCCATCGGCGGGGGATTTTATGATTAATTCTTATCTTATTTTCTTGGGTTTTTAAGTTCTGCTTGTGCTGCTGCGAGGCGTGCGATTGGCACACGGAACGGAGAGCACGAAACGTAATCTAAACCTGCGTTGAAGAAGAATTCAACCGACGACGGGTCGCCGCCGTGTTCGCCGCAAACTCCGAGTTTAATTCCGGGTTTTGCTTTTTTACCAAGTTCACACGACATCTTGACAAGTTTACCAACGCCGACTTGGTCAAGTTTAACGAACGGGTCGTTTTCATAAACTTTGTTTGCATAGTAATCGGCGAGGAACTTTCCGGCATCGTCGCGCGAGAAACCATATGTCATCTGTGTCAAGTCGTTTGTTCCGAAGCTGAAGAAATCTGCTTCTTTTGCAATCTCGTCTGCAATTAGCGTTGCACGCGGGATCTCTATCATAGTTCCAACGGTGTATTCAAGGCTGACACCCGAATTTGCTATAATTGCATCCGCAGTTGTAACCACGATGTTTTTAACAAATTTAAGTTCGTTAAGATCTCCGATAAGCGGTATCATGATTTCGGGAACAACGCTGAGTTTTGTTGATTTAATAACGTTTATAGCTGCTTCGATAACCGCTTTTGTTTGCATTGCCGCAATCTCAGGATAGCTAACCGAAAGACGGCAGCCCCTGTGTCCCATCATCGGGTTGAACTCGTGAAGTTCCGAGATAACCGCTTCGACTTCCGAAACCGCAAGACCCATCTCTTTTGCAAGAGCGTTGATGTCGTCTTGTGCGGTTGGAAGGAACTCGTGGAGGGGTGGGTCGAGGAAACGAATTGTAACGGGGCAACCGTTCATCGCTTTATAGATACCCTCAAAATCTCCGCGTTGCATCGGAAGAAGTTTTTCAAGAGCTTTTTCTCTTTGTTCTTTTGTTTTGGAAAGAATCATCTCACGCATTGCTTTGATACGATCTGCTTCAAAGAACATGTGCTCGGTTCGGCAAAGGCCAACGCCTTCTGCGCCAAAACGGAAAGCTTGTGCAGCGTCGTCCGGTGTGTCTGCGTTTGCGCGAACTTTCATTGTGCGAATTTCGTCCGCCCATTGCATGAAACGTCCGAAGTCTCCCGTGAGTTCTGCTTCAACGGTGGGAAGAGCAGAAAGATAGATGTTTCCTGTCGAACCGTCAAGCGAGATAAAATCTCCACGGTTAACTTTTTTGCCCGAAAGCTCAAAATATCCGGCTTCTTCGTTTATGCGAACTTCGCCGCAACCCGAAACACAACAAGTTCCCATACCCCTTGCAACAACAGCCGCATGGCTTGTCATGCCGCCCCTTGCCGTCAAGATGCCTTCCGAAACGTGCATGCCTTCGATATCTTCGGGGGATGTTTCAAGGCGAACAAGGATAACTTTGTCGCCATTGTTTGAATATTCAACAGCTTCGTCGGCGGTGAACACAACTTTTCCGCAAGCTGCGCCCGGTGACGCAGGAAGCGCGCTTCCCGCAACTTCTGCCGCTTTAAGAGCTTTTGCTTCAAACTGAGGATGTAAAAGAGCGTCAAGTTGTTTCGGGTCTACCATAGCAACCGCGTCTTGTTTTGATATCATGCCTTCGTCCACGAGATCGCAAGCAACTTTAAGCGCCGCAAAAGCAGTTCTTTTTCCGCTTCTTGTTTGAAGCATGTAAAGTTTGCCTTTTTCTATAGTGAACTCCATGTCTTGCATGTCTTTGTAGTGGTTTTCAAGTCTGTTTGCTATCTCAACAAACTGGTTGTATACTTCTGCGTTTGTTTCTTTAAGGTTAGATATCGGCATCGGTGTACGAACGCCGGCAACAACGTCTTCGCCTTGTGCGTTCATGAGGAATTCGCCGTATAGTTCTTTTTTGCCTGTAGACGGGTCACGTGTGAACGCAACGCCGGTTCCGCAATCGTCGCCCATGTTTCCGAAAACCATCGATTGAACGTTAACCGCAGTTCCCCATGTGCTTGGAATATCGTTCATGCGGCGATAAAACACAGCTCTTTCGTTGTTCCAGCTTTTGAAAACAGCTTCGATAGCGCCCATAAGTTGGAGTTTTGGGTCTTGCGGGAAGTCGCTACCCGTATTTTTTTTGTAGAAATCTTTAAAAACTTGAACCATGTTTTTAAGGTCGTTTGCGTCGAGGTCGGTGTCTTCGGTAACGCCTTTTTCTTCTTTAATTTCATCGATAATTTCTTCAAAACGTTTTTTGGAAACACCCATAACAACGTCGGAATACATCTGGATAAAACGGCGATAGCTGTCGTAAGCAAATCTTTCGTTACCAGTAAGTTTTGTAACTCCGTTAACAACTTGGTCGTTAATACCAAGGTTTAGAATCGTGTCCATCATTCCGGGCATCGAGGCTCTTGAGCCCGAACGAACCGAAACAAGAAGCGGGTTTTCGCTGTCGCCAAATTTTTTGTCTGTTATGTTTTCCATTTTTTCGAGATATTCAACAATCTCTTTTTGGATATCATCTGCAATTTTTTCATTGTCGTCATAATAACGTGTGCATGCTTCGGTTGAAACCGTGAACCCTTGTGGAACGGGCATTCCGAGGTTTGTCATCTCGGCAAGGTTTGCGCCTTTGCCCCCAAGAAGTTCTTTCATCTTTCCGTTTCCTTCGGAAAATAGGTATACATATTTTTGTGCCATTTACTTTCTCCTTAACATGTTAAATTTGTTTATATGAAAATAACTTAATAACCAAACGCATTAAATATTATAACAGAACTTTGAGATTTTTTCCATTGAAAAACGTCTAAAAATTATTAATTTTTTTTATTTTTTGATTTATAATTATAATCTGCGAAAAGATTGTTTAAAATCATAAAAAATCCCGCAATCTGCCATTGAAATTGCGTCTTTTGGCGAAACAACTATGTGGTCGACAAGTTCAATTCCAATAGGTTCAAGCGCTTGAAATATCTTTTTTGTTGTAGCTATATCCTCTTTGGTTGGCGACGACGTTCCCGCTGGGTGGTTGTGGACAAGCATTATCGAGACGGCGCCGTTTGCCGTTGCTATCTCGACTATTCGTCTAGTCGAGATGTCGGTGGCGTTTATGCTTCCTTCCGATATCTTAACACAGTTGGTTTTTTTAAGCGAACTATCGAAACATATTACATAACATTTTTCGGATTTTTCCCCGACAAAAAGCGAACGCGCAAAAGAAATTGCCGCCGCTGTTGAATTAACCGTGAAACCTCGTTTGTTTTTTTGTACCTCATAATAGCGATAGCTTTCAAGCATAAGTTTTATAAGAGTTGCGGAGTTTTCTCCGACACCCTTAACTTTAACAAGACTTTCAAAATCCGCCTCTAAGACACCCTCGAAACTTCCGAATTCCTTTATCAAGCGATGTGCCGTGACGTTTACATCGACGCGCGGAACGGAATAAAACAAGATTAGTTCTAAAACGTTGTGGGGTTCGCACCCCGAAAGCCCACCGCTTAAAAAGCGTTTTTTGGTTCGTTCTCTATGATTTTTGTGTAGATTTTTTTCGTCCATAATAAAACCTTTTTTATTAAGCTTTTAACGAGAATTTGGTGTTTTGTTAAGATTTATACGTTTAATTTTTTAAAACAGTTGTAGTTTTGTTTTGTTTTGTTCCAAGAAATGTGTTTTAAATATTTTTTACGGCAACTTTTTTCCGCATTTCGCGCAAAACTCGAACCCCTCTTTAATCTTTGTTCCACAATACGGGCAAAAATTCATGTCGTTTGCCGTGTCGTCATCATCGTCATTGGCGTTTGCGATAGCTTGGTCGCGGCGAACATATCTGTCAAACGGATCTTGTTCTTCGCTGCTGTCCACTATGTCAAACGTAGAGAAACGATTTTTGCCGGTAGCATTTTTGAAGTTGTAGACTGTGTTTACTATGCCGAATATTATAAAGATTATGCCGAATATCGGGAAGACAGATAACGCGCCACCTGTTCCCGAAACCATCGAAAACGCCATTATTGTCCAAAAAATACCGAACACAATCGCAACTAGGCCCCCAACGCCACCCATGAACGACGGTCCTCTTCCCGGTTTAATGCTTTTCATACGCTACATTCTCCTTTGTTTTAATATTCGTTTAGATAGTTTTGTCTTGTTTGCCTATCTTTTTGACGAATCTTTTAAAAAACTTAATTTCAGAATACGAAGCAAACATCAAAAGCAACGTTCCGGCAGGAGCAAGATACATAAGGTCTGTTCCTATCCTAAAACTGCTTATCTCGATGTATGATATTATCGTAATCCTTAAAACTATTGATAGAAGTATTCCGATTAACAAGATAGTTTTAATTGCGTGTAATGAAAACTCTTTGTTTTTTAAATCTTTAAATGCCTTCTTGATATCTTTAATCAGAAAACAAAAACTTGAAACCAAAAGCACAGGAACAACAACCCGATAAAAAGACGTTATAACCTTATATATAACCTCGACTAAAAGTTCAAGCGGATTGTAAAACGGCTCGTTCGAGTTTACAATGGCGGTGTTGCTTACTTTGGTGCTGGTATAGTCGCCCCATTCCTCTGCTTCTTCAAGCGTCGCAACGCTTAGTGGTGCTAGCGTCGAGGTTTGTTGGAAGTTAACTAAAACCTCAAGCGAGTTTATCATCTCGCGAGCAGTCGGAAGAATATAGCGATAGTCGAACGGAACAAGCGTTGCCGAAATTGGGTTTACGCCGTTAAGATTTCCGTCAATCTCGCCCGACGCAATCGCATCATAGATTTGAGTTGTCATAGAGCTATAGAACTGTTCGGCCTTTTGGGGAGTGTCGGCAAAACCGGCTTCAAACGCCGCTTCGCGTATCGCCCAAAGAACGCCGCCGCTTTTAAGTTCTTGGCGGTCTACATAGCCTACGCTGTTGTAGTATTTATCGGTCTCGAGATACTCGCCAACCGCCGCAAGTTCCGGTATTGCGTCGTACAGTTTTAGCCGAGTTTCGCGGCTTATTAAAATTCCGGCATGTGGGCCGTTTGTGTCGGCGGCGACCATTGCGCCGATAAAATCTTGGAACTCGTCCGACGTGTAGTCGCTTATGATATATCGCCCGTAATGTTCAAGGTTTTGAGCTTTGTATAACGAAATTCCGCCGATAAATAGTACAACTATTAAAACAGGGGATAATAATTTAAGTATTTTATCGACAAACGAAAGTTTTGATGTTAAAATAAAAATTAAGCTAATTAAAATGGCGCAGATGCCAAACGGCAAAACCCATATTCCGTCGTCCTTTGTAAGCCAAACGACGGCAAGCGAAACCCCCGCCATAACGCTGTAAAATACGGAGTTTTTGAACGGCTTGTTAAACCTTAACGCAAACCCTATGACCGCCGCAAAAAACAAGAGGCAAACGGACGAATAGATGTTGTCTATATAAACTCTCGTCGTGTACTCGGCGACGCTTATCGGCGAAAACCATAATATATCGAAAAGCAAAAGGGAATACAGCCTTTTTTGCATGAGCGGCCTTGTCGCACAGACACAAAGTAAAACCGCCGCAAGATATAAAAGCTGGCCGCCTATAAGATATGGTATGTGTAGCGTGTTTAATGCAAACAACCATACCGAGAAAAACATGTGTTTTGCCATCGTCGCATAACCGTATTCTCCAAGCCAGTTTCCTTCGCCGATAGATTGCGCCGCCGAAAACATAAGCTCGTCGTCAACCGGCGCCGCGTTTGGATAAATAGTTATCATCTGGAACGAAACTAACAAAAGTTTAAACATAACCGAAACGGCGATTATTATAACAAGATGTTTAAGCCGTATGTCGGTTTTTAGACATTCATAAGCTTTGTTAGAAAAATTTTTTATCCTACACATGTTTTTCACCACCTGAAAAAATTATTTCAATTCATAATTCGTAATTATTATGTGCCCTTGCGGGCAAATTTAAATAAAGTAATACTGTAGATTTTCTGTTTGTTGTAGCGTGAAGATTTTCAATGCTTCGCAATTTGTAATTCGTAAATATCTTTCATCGTAACGGCAAATTAGTTGCTTATTCTGTAATTTAAATAACAGAAGTTTAAAGATTTTATGTTTGTTAAATTAAAGCTTATGCAAAAAACAAACAATTTAATCGTCGCGTAGCGACACCTTAATTACGCATTATGAATTACGAATTAACAATATTATATCATAAATCGTTATTTTAAAACACACGTCAATAAATAGCTTTAAACTCAACATCTACACGCGAAAGGAAAATTTAATAATGAGAAACTTTTTCAAAGACTTTAAAACATACACCAAAGAAAATAAACTCCGTTATGGTTTTTATTTTACGGTTCGTTTTTTCATCATTGTTGTTATGGTTTTAAGTATCATATCGCGCAACTGGTCAAACGTCTTTATGTGCGTCGTTTCGCTTGCGCTTATAATGATTCCGTCGATAGTCGACCGCAGATTTAATATAGCGTTGCCACAAGGCCTTGAGGCTATTATAGTCTTGTTTGTGTTTGCGGCGCAAATTTTGGGCGAGATTGGGGAATACTACCTTCGATATGCCTTGTGGGACGACATGCTCCACACGACCAACGGATTTATTATGGCGGCAATAGGCTTTTCGCTTATCGCAATTCTAAACAACAACGATAAAATCCAGTTCACTCTAACCCCGTTTTTCGTGGCGTTTTTTGCGTTTTGCTTTTCAATGACAACTGCGGTTATCTGGGAATTTTTTGAATATTCAATGGACGCCTTGTTTTTAACCGACATGCAAAAAGACACGATTATCCCACAGATATCGTCGGTTCTTTTTAACCCCGAAGGCAAAAACAGCGCGATAACGCTTCCTATCGAAACGATAGTCATAAACGGCGAACAATGGAACTATGGCGGATACATCGACATCGGCTTGATAGACACAATGCTTGATATGTTTGTTAACTTTATCGGCGCGGTTGCGTTCTCGATTATCGGATTTTTCTACCAACGAA
>CAYJFO010000043.1:0-14456 GCA_964369645.1 uncultured Oscillospiraceae bacterium
GCAAGGTAAATTAATAAAATGTGAATATTACTGTTGATGTGCATATATATTCAATCCCATAGTGTACAAAATAACTAAATTTTTCGCTGAATTATGTCAATTATATAACAAACACTTTGTCATTTATTAAGATATTACATATCAACTTATAGTTTACAATTTTTTCTTTATTTTGTTAGTAGTTGTATTCCATCAAATTTTTTAAATAATTTTCACTAAAAATTTTCCTGTTTAAATATTTGTTTTGTTAATTATATTTTTTAAAAATCAGCTTTATGCTTTATTCAGCTTAATTTTCCTTGGAAACTTTTCGACATAAAGTTCAGTTAAACGGTGGATTTAAAGAATGTATATATACAGAAAACTATACCTATATTTAACGTCTTTTTAACAACACATTAAAAAGCCTATAATAAACATTAAAATGTTTATATAGCAAATAACCAACCACCGTTCCAAAAACATTAAATATAACGTCATCGATATCACTTACGCCTGTTGTAAAAAACCATTGCAAAATCTCTATCGAAACCGAAACCGAAAAACCCAACAGGACGACGGCAAAAAGATTATCGATCTTTTTAAACAAAGGCGGCGCTATCATTCCAAGAGGAAAAAACCAAAACATGTTTCCAAACGCGTTGTATACAAACGACCAAACGCTGTTCCTTGCGGTTATAACGGTTGTTCTGAACGGTATTATCTGAACAGTTTGAAACGAAAAATCGGGAAACTTCAAATCAAAAAAACTCTCCCAATTTCGTATTACGGTAACTTGATAGAGCGACGCCAAAAAACATACAAACGTTACGCTTAAAACAAATCTTTTTATATTAATTTTTCTTTTTGAAACAAACGCATATGTTACATATATAATGCCGTACACAAATCCGACAACCGCTGCAAACAAAAGAGCTCGAAGCGAAAACAACGCTATACTATACAAAGACATATTAATAATCTTCCTTTCTTGGCGTTTTGCGATTTTGCCGCAACAATTTTTTAGTAGCAAAGTTTCGGTTATCATTTTTACCGATAACACAAACCTCTAGTTTAAAATTCTGTTTCAAACTAAACTTTTTAATTTGTTTTTATCGTTATTATATCAAAATATTAACAATTGTTAAACAATAAAACTATGCGTTTGATATTTCATTATATTTATAGTAGAATTTAACTAAACTTAAAATTAATTATAACTTTTTTGAAAGGTAGGACTATAGCTAAAATGAACTGTAAACGATGTGGAAGCGACAGAACCCATGTTATAAACGAGGTTACAACCAAAGGAAAAGACTACAGCGCAACAAAAGGCATCTGTGGTTGGATTCTTATGGGCCCAATAGGAATTTTGTGTGGAGCTTGCGGACAAGGCAAGCAAACCAAAAACACAAACTATTGGGTGTGTGACAACTGTGGTTTCAAATATAAGATGTAATGGACAAATCGACAAAACGTTGGATAAGACTAATGGAGCTTGGCGGTGTAACCGGTTGCCATCAGTTGGCTGAGCGAAGTTTTTTTGTTCGAGGCTACCAGCTTCCCCTTTGTGCGCGGTGTACCGGAGTTGTCCTATCCGCCCCTGTCTCGGCTGCGATGTTTTTTTTCATGCCAATTTCGTTTAAAACCGCGTGTTTATTGAGCTTAGTTATGCTGTTAGATTGGCTTTTGCAACGCTTTAACATCAAACAATCAACCAACAAAAGACGACTTGTAACCGGCTTAATCGGCGGTTATGGTTGGACTACTATACACATGTATCTATACGCTTTTTTGTTCGGGTATGTTGTGCGACTTTTAAACAACAATTTTTTTTATAACTAACTTGAAGAAACCTAATCTTTTGATGTTCAAATTTTAAAAGTTAATATATAACAGTTGAAAGAGAGGACAAAACCATGAACTTGTTCAGTGATTTAAGCAACGCAATACTTAACCTTGAAACAAAACTTACCGAAAGCCTTGGCGCCCTTACCGGAAATTTCGACGAGATCACGTTAAGTGTCGCAGAGGTCGAAAACACCTTTAAAGAGATTGAACTCTTGGTACAAGAGATTCGCGTCATGTTGGACACCGTTCAAACGACAATATACGAAGTTGTGCCAATAGCTCAAGTTATAGCTATTGTTGTTATGGCTTTGTTTTTGTTTTCGTCATTTTGTTGCGGATGTTTTAGCGCTAGCCTTGCGAGCAAAAAAGGAAGAAATTCTTATCTATATTTTTTCTTAGGGTGTTTGACGTTTTCAAAGCCGCTAGTCTATCTTTCGGCGTTACCCGATTTAATCGAAACACCCGTTCAACCGATTGAACAACCGCAGTTTACACAGACGTTTGAAACCCCTGTCATAGTGCAAACTCAAGCCGAACCGCAAGACGAACCAAAACAGAAAATCACCAAAAAACAAAAAAAAGATAAAAAAGTCAAGGTTTAAAATTACCTACGTTTTTTGTCCTTTAATATTGTAATTATTATTTATAAAAGAAGACACGTAAAACTGTGTCCTCAGCGCATTAAAAAAATCATACTAAAAGAAATTGCATAAATAAAAAATCTAAAGGATCTATCGATCATGACAATTTTAATAATTGCACTCTTAACAGTTTTAGTTCTCGCGTCAGCTTCGCTGTTTGTCGGATACACGATAAACAACTATACCGCAAAACCAAAAGTTTTGACATATGACGAAGTTTACCAAAAACTTTCGTCGGACGAGGACAGAATACCGGCGTTTGACGAATTCGAGTTCGAGGATTTCGAGCTTCGTTCCGACTTTGGATACAACCTTTTTGCAAAGTGGGCTCCGGTTAAAGATTCCAAAAAAAGCGTTATAATTGTGCATGGATTCACTGGTAACATACCGGTTTCTATGCGCTATTTTAACCTGTTTTACACACGCGGTTACAACGTCTTAATGTACGACCACAGGTTCCACGGGAAAAGCGGCGGGGACAGTTGTTCTATGGGTTACTACGAAAAACATGATCTTGTTAAGTTTATAGACTGGGTCGAAAACCGCGTTGGCAAACAAAGCGTCATAGGGCTCCACGGCGAATCTATGGGGGCCTCGACGTCGTTAATGACGGCACAGTTTGACAAAAGAATATCGTTTATAATCGCCGATTGCGGCTTTTGCGATTTCTACAACGAGGCAAAATATCGCCTTAAAGCAGATTATAAGTTACCCAAATTTCCGTTTTTATACCTTGCGGATTTCATAAACAAGGTAAGGTTTAAACACAGCTACAAACAGATATCTCCAATTGAAAACATAAACGCGATTGAATGCCCCGTGTTTTTTATCCACGGTGACCGCGACAGGGTAACCAAAGCAGACGATTCAATCAAGATGCACCAAAAATTTGACGGCAAAAAAGAACTTTTAATAACGCAAGACACCGGCCACGCTGGTTCGATTCACCGACATAAACAGCTATATTGCGAGGCGGTCGACAAATTTTTGGCAGACAATTTTTAATGTTTCATATGAATGTTAATAGTTTGTTCATGGTATATCTACGCTTGTATGTGTTATATTATTAAGAATATGTATACAAAGGTAGGTGGTATTCTGAAACTGTTAAAAAGCATATTTAAGTTTTTTCTGTTTTTATTCTCGATAGTTGCAACGCTTTCGATAATTGCGTTTGCTTGTGCATACTATGCTTTTGAGATTGAACCATATCGTCTAACGGTCAACACGGTAGACATTGTTATAGACGAAAGTTCCAACAATCATTTTACTATCGTCCAATTTTCCGACACACATATTAAAGACGACTTCACAGTAGAAGACTTTTCAAAAGTAGTAGACAAGATAAACGAACAGTCTGCCGATTTTGTTGTGTTTACGGGCGACTTGTATGACAGATATAGTAGCGACCAAGACGACAGTGCGGTTATAGACGAGCTGTCACGCATTAAAGCAAAATCGGCAAAGATAGCGATACGCGGAAACCGGGATTATGGCGGCGGCGCGGCTGAATATTACGAAGACATAATGACTAGCGGAGGGTTTGACGTTATTATCGACCAAAGCAATGTTTATGAAACGACGGGCGAAAAAAGAGTTTTGTTTACCGGTCTTGATGATTCGTTGTTCACCAATCCGAAAATGCCGCAAGACGACTTTCAAGAGATTGATTTTGCGGTCTTTATGTCACACGAACCAGACGTTGTCCAAGACTATCCTATAGAGAACTACAACCTTATCTTGTGTGGCCACACCCACGGCGGACAAATAGACATTCCGTTTTTGCCGTTTATAAACGAATATGCGCTTGAAGCAACGCTTCTTGCGTCGAAATATCCAAGTGGACTCTCTGTTTTTAAAGAGGGCGAACAATACCTATATGTAAACACAGGAATAGGGACAACAAAAATTTCCGCAAGGTTTAACGTCGTTCCCGAAATTTCACAGTTTGTCGTCACAGTGTAAAAAGGATCTGTGAAAAAATTATCATAATACGCAAAAATAATATGGGTAGTTCTGCAGAACTGCCCATATTATTTTTGTGCATTTAAAGGATTACATGCCTAGTTTTTCACTTACCCTCTCAATCAATCCGAGATTGACAGCTATCCCTATATTGAAAACCAAAGGTTTTCAAATTGGAGAGACTGCACGAAGCAACTGAGAGGATAAATAAAAAATCAACACCTCACCGGCGCATTATATCTACGCAACTTACAAAACAGTTGCTCAACACATATGACAACGCTTCAAACGTTAGATCGTGCTGGTTGCTAAACCAATCTTGAAGCAGATTTGTTGTTCCGGAAGCTATAAACGAAAAAAAAAGTCTTGCTTCCTCTTCGTTGCGGAACGATTTAACAATTTCGGTATCTGCCATCATGAAGTCGACAAATGCTTTTCGAAGCTTACGCAAAAAACTATCGGCATTTTGTGCAAGAAACAACATTCGATAGTAGTCTTCTTTGCGTTGGATTGCCGCAAAAACGCGGTTTAAAAAAGGCCTGAAGTTATCTAGTAGCATAACGCTTTTTTCCGCTTTTAGATACTCCATTAGCGCGTTTATATTTTCGTTTTCAATCTCCTCAGCAACTTCGTAGACGTCGCGATAATGGGCATAGAACGTTGCGCGGCTTATATCGGCAAGCTCCAGAACATCCTTTACTTTAACCTTTGTTATGTCTTCATTGTGTTGGAGCGTCACAAACGCTCGTTTTATCGCAACCTTAGACTTAATTGCTCCCCTGTTTTGTTTTTTCATAAACCACACTGCCCTTTCGTTGTTTAATCAAAAAAATATACTTTAATACGATTTTAAACTAAAGATTAAAATTTGACACTTGTATTTTTTTTTAAATTTATTATAATTAAAAAAAGGACTTATGTCAACATTGACAACACTGTCATGTTTAAAACGGAAAGGGATTAACGAATGAGAACAAAACTAGCAGATCGCAAACTGCCAAACTACAGCAAAGGCGAGGAACTTTTCAATATGGTGTCCCACATAGTTGGGGGCGCGCTTGGTATCGTCGTGTTGGTTTTGTGTGTTATTAAATCGGCGTATAACGAAAATGTATACGGAATTGTTTCAAGCGCTATATATGGTTCAACCATGATAATGCTTTATACCATGTCAAGTTTATACCATGGACTTCGCCATGAAACCTCTAAAAAAGTGTTTCAAGTTCTTGACCATTGCGCCATATATTTTCTTATAGCCGGAACATACATGCCGATAACGTTAAGCGCGGTCCGCGAGATTAACGCGCCGCTTGGTTGGACTTTGTTTGGAATTGAATGGGCGCTAGCTGCTCTTGCTACAACGCTTACCGCCATTGACATAAAAAAATACGAAGTGTTCTCTATGATATGTTATATCTGTATGGGCTGGTTGATCCTTGGTTTTGCAAACGTCGCCCTCGAAGCGCTTACTCTTAACGGATTTTTGTTTATGCTAGCGGGCGGAATACTGTATACGCTTGGCGCTGTGCTTTACGGAATAGGTAAGAAAAGAAAATATGCCCACAATATATTCCATGTCTTTGTGTTTGCTGGAAGCCTTACACAATTTTTCGGAATACTGTTTTATGCACTATAAAAAATTTAAAAATAATTCATAAAAATTTCCATGAATAGCAATCTATATTGATTGAGTTAATAAGTAGTTTATGTTAAAATTTATTTACTTATAAACTCGATCATTTTTTTTGATCAACGAATGGTATTTTGCTATGAACAATAATAACTATATCTATACGAGTGAAAAGCATTGTAAAGGTTGCAATAAATGCATCTTCAAATGTCCTGTGCAGGCAAACAAGGCTATCTGGGAAGGCGACGAAAGTAAGGTTATTATAAAAGAAGGCCATTGTATTTCGTGTGGAGAATGTTTTTCAATTTGCGACCATGAGGCGCGAGAGTTTGAAGACGACACCGAACGGCTTTTCAAGGATCTTGAAAACGGACAAGAGATAACGCTTGTTGCGGCACCGTCGGCATTAACTAATTTTTCAAACGTTAAAAAAGTTTTTGGTTTTTTTAAGTCGCGCGGAATTAAAATGGTTTTCGATGTTTCGTATGGCGCGGATATATGTACTTTCGGATATGTTAAGTTTTTGAAAGAAAAAGATGTTGTAGGGCTAATTGCTCAACCTTGTCCTGTGGTTGTTAGCTTTGTCGAAAAGTATCGCCCCGAACTTATCGACAACCTTTCCCCAATTCAAAGCCCGGTAATTTGTACCGCTATCTATTTGAAAAAATATAAAAACATAACGGATAAAATTGCTTTTCTATCCCCTTGCATAGGTAAAAAGCGTGAGTGTGAGGACGACAACACAAAAGGCTACATCGACTATAACATAACGTTTTCAAAATTTTTAAGCTATGTTGAAAAAAACAACATCAATCTTTCTGATTTCCCCGAACAAGAATATGACAATTTTGACACGTCTTGGGGTTTTGCGTTTTCAAGGCCAGGTGGCTTAACCGAAAACGTTAAGTTTTATCTCGGAGAGGATATCTGGATTAAACAAATCGAGGGTATACATAACCTAGAGGATTATTTTAAACAGTTTATAAATGATATCGAACAGGGTTTGCCCGTGCCGACCGTTTTGGACGTTCTTAATTGTGAACATGGTTGTAACGTCGGAACCGGAACAAACAAAGACGCGCGAATTAACAACATTGATTTTATAATAAACAAAGCAAAGAAATCTGTTACAAAACAAGACGGTAAAATAATTATGGACGAGTTCGAAAAGCAACTCAACATAGAAGATTTCTACCGTAAATATACCGACAAAAGCGAAGCATATAAAAAACCGGAAAAGGTCGACCTTGAAAATTTCTATGTAAGAATAGGAAAATTAACCGAACAGGACCGAAACATAAACTGTTTTTCTTGCGGATATGGAAGCTGTGAAAAATTTGTAACGGCTCTAGCACACGGAGAAAACCACCGAAATAACTGTCGTCAATATATCTTAAACAAGTTTAAATCTTTAAGCATGATAGACGAGCTAACCGGCCTTAAAAATAGATACAGTTTCTCGCTTGACGTTGAAAGCTTTGTAAAAAACTCTGTTCCGTCGGTCGGAATAATATTTGTCGACATAAACGGCCTTAAAATCGTCAACGACATAAGCGGCCACAAATACGGCGACGAGTTGATTATGCGTTGTGCAGACCTACTTAAAGACGCGTTCCCCGGGAAAGTATACCGTGTTGGAGGCGACGAGTTTGTTATACTTGACGAGAAAACAAGCAAGCAAAAGTTTGATGAAAAGATAGCTTCGCTACGCGAAAAGCTCACAAAGGTAGACAATCTTATGATCTCACTAGGGGATTATTTTAGCACCGACGTAACAAAGTTGGAACAGCACATCGAGATTGCCGACCAAAGAATGTATGAAGAAAAGCAACAGCACTATAGTGCAAAGGCGACACCACAAATAAACGAAGTTTTAACAGTTAAACTTCATGAATTTTAAAGCCGTTTGACTGTATACTCCGAACACAAGGGAATTTGACGAATTAATTCAGTTTGCTTGTCATACAAAATTTAAAAGAATACCCTCTCAGTCACTTCGTGCAGTCTCTCCAATTTGAAAACCTTTGGTTTTCAATATAGGGAGAAAGGACAAGTAAAAAAATAGTCATGTAAACTTTTGAATGCACAAAAATAATATGACGGCATGCAAAGCCGTCCATATTATTTTTGTGCATTATGATAATCTCGTCACAGACCCTTTTGCTTTCTTTTACATCAAAAAAGTTTTTATTAAACGTCAACATCGCTTTTCGCTAAAATATCCTTAAGGTCAAAATAAACTTTGTCTATCTCTTTGTAGAAATGTTGGTAATCCTCGTTTTGGCTTTGCCAATCTCCCCCCCAACTAAAACCGCGACTTTTAAAAAGATTATAACAAAAATCGTTTTTTCGAATAAAGTACGGGTTGTTTGTCTCTCGGTTAAACGCGAAGTCTAAATTGACGTGTTTTGCTACACACCCGTTTTTTATATACGGGTTGTAATACGGGTTTATGTCAACTGCTATGCCGTATGCGTGGTTGGAAATTGTTGTGGTATCCGATATTGTACGATAACAAAACGCTGAGCTGTTGTTGTTTGCAACCGATATATCGTCGTCTGCGTCATAATCGTCGATAAGGCGTATCTTTTCGATAGGGTATCGATGTTCAAACAGTTTTTCAAATATGAAAAGCATGTCGTCCGCTATTCTTCGGCTTACTATAAGTTCGCCTTTTTGCTGTTCTCCATTAAAATTTATGTGAGTTACGTTTAACGTCACGAGTTCAGCAAGCGGAAACGGACAGTTTTCGGGATAGGACTTTTTGAATATACGCGATTTAATTGCCGGACTAATTTCTTTTTTGGAAAATCCTATATCCACAGTATCCCCCTTTAAATATATATACTCTAGTTTTAACGTTGTATATTATACTAATTTTACTATTAAAAACAATCATAATATTACATTTTTCTAAATTTTTTAAATTTATTTATTTATGGTAGTAATTTTATTATTTGTGTTATATAATGTAGATGTTTAGCTATATATATTTAGAATTTAAAAAAATTAAAATTGAAACAATTTAAAAGAGGTATTTTAAAAATGGAAAACAATGTTAAGACTATCGCTGTTTTGACGAGCGGCGGAGATGCTCCCGGAATGAACTCGGCAATTCGCGCCGTTGTTCGCGCGGGACTTCATCACAAAAAAAAGGTTATCGGCGTCATGAACGGCTATCAAGGTCTTCTTGAGAAAGATTTCAAAGAGATGCAATACCGCGATGTTTCAGGCATCATGAACCGTGGCGGAACCGTTATTAAAACTGCGAGAAGCAAAGAATTTGAGACAAAAGAAGGCGTTCAAAAAGCTATTGATAATATGCGCGAAGCGGGAATCGATGCGCTTGTTGTAATAGGTGGTGACGGAAGTTTTAGGGGCGCACGCGACCTTGCCAACAGCGGTTTCCCTGTCATGGGGATTCCCGGAACAATCGACAACGATATCGGATGTTCCGATTACACTATAGGGTTTGACACAGCGCTCAACACGGCGGTTGACGCTATCGACAAGATAAGGGACACAGGTGCCTCGCATGAACGTTGCAGCGTAGTCGAGGTTATGGGAAGACACGCAGGATACCTCGCGGTCCACACGGCGGTTGCGACGGGTGCAGAGATTGCGCTTGTTCCCGAGATATCGTTCGAGATGAAAGACATAATCAATAGAATTCGCGAAGATGCTACTAAAGGCAAAAGCCATTTCATCATCGTTGTCGCCGAGGGCGTTGGCGGATGTGATTTCATAGCCAAGACGGTTCAAAGAGAAACAGGAATCGAAAGCCGCGACTCATACTTGGGATATATTCAACGTGGCGGAAGACCGTCTCAACGCGACAGGGTTATGGCATCTAGAATGGGACTTTATGCGGTTGAAAAGCTTATCAACGGTGAGATAAACCAAGTTATAATCTATCGCAACGCAAAAGTTCAATCGATTGATATAGGTGAAGCTTTAAGCATGAAAAAAGATTTCAACTACGAGCTCCACAGAATATCCGACCTTTTGGCAAACTAATTATTTTCTATTCATTAGATAAAAAAACCGCCCGAAAGGGCGGTTTTTAGTGTGTCAAAAAAGTGCACCCTCAAAAACGTTGCACAAAACTATTCATAGGGGCGGATACCATCCGCCCGCCATTGGTTGCGCAAATTATATAAACCGCTGTTATTATAATAATTAAACGGCTAAATAATACCATCCTAAGGTTTTTTTGCTACATTGTGGGTTGTGTCGGAATGAGCAGATAAAAAGCCTACTAAGGTTTCTCGAAAAGTTTGACAGTCATTGCGCAAAAAACGAGGCTTACGAACACATAGTTAACACACATTCCTCATTCTATGCTTTTGCGAAACAGCTTAACTTTGATATTCTTTTTTATACTCTTCAAGTTGTTTGACGTTTGATATTGGCTTAAACCAAACCTCTTTGCCGCCTTCATCTATAACGGCATAGATATGCCCCGACCCATCATAGTAGTACGCGAGATTGTCTTCAAACATCTGTGAAAATCCGTCTAAAAACGCGCGGTTGGATTTTAATACAAATATAAAATCAACCTCTTGTTCGCGTAGATAGTCCGAAAACGTTTCGGGGGTTGCATACACTGCATATGGATAGGTCATCTCGTCTTCAAGCGAGTTGACAAAATTTCCGCCCGCCATCGTCTTGACGGTGTAGCTTGGCATGAATTCATAGTTGAAAACAAACCATTCTCCGCCATCCGAGTCTTGACAGACTAGATAGAATCTATCGTCCTTTTCAAAGTAATCTTGGTATTCGATGGAATAGTTTCTAATAAGATTTCTAACCCCGTCGATAGTTACATCGACCGTTTTGCTTGAGATATAATAATCGGAAAAAAGTCGTGTGTTCATCGTGACGGTGGTGTAAAGCGAAAGCGACATTACAACACAAGCAAAAGCGAGGTTGAATTTTTTGAAAAAAGCTTGTCCCATTGGAACGGTGAAAGCTCCGACAACCGCTATCATCCAACCTATGCAATAGCTTGACATATATCTTCCGTATGATGAAAGATCATAGAACTGGGTGTGTTGGAAAACGGCTGTGTAGAGATATGCGTGGAAAAGATAGTACGCGGCAAATCCACCAAGCAACAAAAACGAAAACACCGAAACCCTTAACGCGCGTTTTTTGTTAGCGGTTAATGCGGCACACACTAGCGGCGCGACGGTAAACACGACAATCATAACGATAACCGTTCCGAAAGCTATCAGTTTGTGTGCAAAAAGGTGATCCCACATCTTGTTGAGTATTTCGATGAAATAGGGATCTTGTCCGGTCAGTATCTCGACTATCGAATATTCATATGGTTCGGGTGCTATGTTAAGCGAAACGGTTGAGCTTATGTGTAACGACCAGATTCGATATGTCGCAAAAATCGCTACAAACGGCGCGAAGATTACAGCGATGTTTTTAAGAATTTTATAAAGTTTTGTTTTTGGATCTTTAAACGGATAGTCGGACGAAATAACGATATCAACCGCCATTATGCCGGCGGCAACAAACCCAAGCGCTAGCCCCATGTCTTTTATAAGCGCGAGCAAAACAAAAAGCGCTATCGAAACAAGATATCTCGCTGTCTTGTTTTCGGTTTTTTCGTTAGCAAACCAAGAAAGCAAAACGCCACCAAACACAAAGCCGATAGGCACATCGGAATATGACGAGGCAAACAACGGAAGTCCTTCAAAACTTTCGAGAAAAGCATATATACCGACGACCGAAAAGATCGAGAAAACAACAAATGGAACAAAATTTTTCCATTTAACGCGCGAGAACAAAACGGTCATCGACGCCATCATTAATATATCATACGCAAGATAAACGCGCCATTCAACAAAGTTGCTGTTGAAAAACAAGTTGAAATAGCTCCATATAGGCAACGCCGGAAGATATGATATGTTAACCATGCTGCTTTCAAACATGCTATATAGCATGTCGTTGGTTTTTATAGCTTTTGCGGCAATACCCCAAAACGAAAATTCGTCCCAAACTTTAAATGCGGCGTTTTTGCTTTCGAGAACAATAAAAAAGTATATACATGCGGCGATAAAAAACACCGTCGCTGGTGTCAAAAAATTTGACAGGATATCTTTAATCGGGTATTTTTTAAGAGCAAAAACATAGATAATTGAAAACAACGCAAACGCCGTTACAACGTATCCACCGACAACAATCAGGTTCATGAATGCAAAAACCAGCATCGTTATAACAATTAGAGCTATCGACAACAGCGGCCCTGTCGCCGAATTAACCTTAAAACGCATCGTGAAAAACAACGATATTGAAAGCATTATTAAGACTATCAGAATAAAATCCATAAAATTCTCCGATGAAATTTTTTTAAACTGCAACACGGGAAAGGTGTTTTAATTGTTACTCATAAGTATATCAAAATCATCTTGTAATATCAACTTTTGTACCCTGATGAGGGTGGATAGTGGCGTTGATTTTGTTTTTAGATTGTAAGCAATCGCTCGTTTTCTTTAAGTATATTTGTAAGAGGCAGGCCCATTCCATCAACCTCTATGTCAAGCGACTTCAACGTTTCAGTTACATCAAACATGTTTGCACATACAACGCACGCTTTTACAACCACACCTGCGTGTTGCGCAATTTTAATCCGTTCTTGAATGTTTTTGTCTTGGGCAACAAGTTTTGCGGTTGGCCCCCATATAATTACCTCGATTTGGTCAAACCAACTATTTATCTTTGCATTAGTCGCATACATAAACACCATCGAATGTGCCGTATCCGGGTTGTCGTTCACCCACAAAATATTAAGTTTACTGTTCATTTTTTTCTCCTTTATAAAAAAGATATTAATATATTTTAACATAAAAAAGCAACATAAGATACAGTTTGCGTGTAGTATTTTGCGACGCTTGGTTAAAATTATGTAGTTGAATTAATTACACATAAAAGGCAAAAATTTCTTCAAGCCATCCATTCAATTAAAAAAACCGCCCCATTAAAGGGACGGTTTTTAGTTATCTATAAAACTTAGTTATTCCATAACCGCTATTAAACACTATATGAAGAAGATATTCTTCGCCGTAGTTTAGCGTTCTGACGTACCAATCGGCAAGCGTTATCGAAACAGAACCGTCGGCGTTCATAAACGCTGTGTAGTATGAAGAGGGTATCGCATAACCATGTATCCATACGCCGGAAAATTCGCTATATGGCCCGGTCGATTGAAACGTGTATACATTTCCCGATGTGTTAACTCTTGCGGTCGGATAGATAACGTCTCTCGCCGGTTTTTGTACGAGTGTAGGTGTGTAGCTTGGCGTTGGTGGAGCACCTTTGCTTATGTACACATAGCGGTTTTGATTATATGTTCCAAACAAAGGGTCTGCCGGGTCTGCGAGGTCTACTTTGGTTGTAAATCCGCTTGAGCCAACATAAGCATTTAAAAGAGTTGAGGTTGGGGTTATCGTTGCCACCTGCAAAATCCCCCATCCCGGGGTATTGCCGCCTGTTCCGCCTATTGCGGATAAAACGATGTCATCACTATTCAGCGTAACCGATCCAATAACGCCATATCCTGCGGTGTTTGTAATTCCAGCTGCGCCGGTTGCGTTTCCGCCCGTTGCGGTTAGTTTCGAGGTGTCGTTTAGCTCAACTGATCCGAGAACACCACTCCCTGCGCTGTTTGTCGTTCCGTCGCCACCCGTTGCATTAATTGTTGAACCGTTTTCTAAAATCAATTTCCCGCTAGTCATACCAATTCCGGCTTTAGGAGATTTGCCTGATCCGCCCTTTGCGGTTGTTATTGTTGTGTTATTAAGGGTGAGCGTTGAGTCGTGGACATATATGCCGTATCCTGCTTTACCGGTACCTGCTGTGTAGCCACCCGTGGCGCTTTTGATTGTGCAATTAACTAACGTTAAGTCACGAAAGGAATATAATCCGCTACCGCCATCGTTGCTACCACTTTTTCCGGCGGTCCCCCCTTTTACGGTTATTGTTGTGTCAGATATATCAGCTGAAGAACTAGCTGAAACGTAAAAATCAAGTCCGTGGCCGCCGCCGCCCGTGTCGTTGCCGTTGCCTCCCGTTACGTTAATTGTAGCCTTATTAATATTAATTTGCCCATCACTAACAGAAATTCCGTCACCGCCAGCTCTGTCATTTAAATTTAAAGGATCTACACCATTTCCGCCGATTCCGTTGACAGAAGCGTTATCAATTGCTAGGCTACCGCAGGAAATTCCGTTTCTTCCGATATTGGCACTTGATGTTCCGCCGGTTGCCGATATGGTGGCTGTTTTAATAGTTAAAGCTTGATCAGCCGAAATGCTTGAACTGGAACTTGAGCCAATATAAATTCCGTCTTGAGGATGAGCCCCTGTTGCCGTTAGGCT
>CAYJFO010000044.1:0-14099 GCA_964369645.1 uncultured Oscillospiraceae bacterium
ATGGCAGACGAAGAGATCGAAAACGTACGTTACATCAGCGATATTGTAAAACACATAGAAGCACACATATAGTAATTAAATGTACTAAACCATATTTAAGACATGATTTAGTATAAAAAAACACTTCGCTAATCCTAGTGGAGTGTTTTTTTAAAATTTAATTCGGATTAAAGTCACCGCCCTATGGCATGGCGAATTTATTTTAGCCTTTGTCAATAATCCTCTGGCTAGACATAAATTTCTTGAATTGATTGTTTATTTGTGATATAGTCTTAAAATGCTTTAAAAATGAAAGGGAAATTACCATGAAATATTGTAAACGTTGCGTTATGCCCTCGACAAGGCCGGGAATTACGTTTAACGAAGACGGTGTTTGCGTTGCTTGCACAAACTATGAAAACAGAAAAAACATCGACTGGGACAAACGCTATAAAGAGCTCGAGGCCATCTGTGACAAATACAGGGGAATGAACGGCCCCGGCGGCTACGACTGTGCGATAGCCATTTCGGGCGGTAAAGACAGCCACTATCAAGTCTACTTGATGAAAGAAGTTATGGGAATGAACCCAATTCTTTTTTCTGCCGAAGATAATTTTAAGATGACCGAAGCCGGAAAACATAATCTTCAAAACATCTCGGAAGAGTTCGGTTGTACTATAATAAGTTGCAAACCTGACATTCGAACACAAAAAATTCTCATGCGCAAAACGTTTGAAAGATACGGAAAACCAACATGGTTTATCGATCGTTTGATCTACACGTTCCCGCTTCACATGGCGATTAAATTTAACACTCCGCTTTTGGTATACGGCGAAAACGTAAGTTATGAATATGGCGGAGATCAAAAACAAGAAACATATTCCGCGCGCGAACAGATAAACAACGGTGTTGCGACGGGGCTTGATATGGCGGAACTTATCGGTGATGGGGTTACCGAAAAAGATCTGTCTCTTACCCTTGCGCCTACGCCGGAACAAATGGCGTCGCTCGACCCGATGTATGTAAGCTATTTTGTAGATTGGAACAGCTTTAAAAACTACGAATTTGCAAAAAAACGTGGTTTCCACGATCTTAGACACGAATGGAAACGCACACACCACATAGAGGACTTTGACCAAGTCGACAGCAGGGCGTATCTTGTCCATGGTTGGATGAAATATCCGAAGTTTGGCCACGCAACCGCGACCGACTATGCCGCTCGCCAAGTTCGCTATGGCTTAATAGCAAGAGACGAGGCTATTGACCTTGTAAACACCCATGACGGTTGGTTAGACGAACTTTGTGTCAGAGATTTCTGCGAATTTACCGGATATTCCGAAACCGAATTTTGGGCGGTTATCGACAAGTTCTATAACCGAGATATCTTTGAAAAAAACATCTATGGTAAATGGGTACTTAAAAATCCGTTGAAAAAATAAAAGGACAAAATGAAAGGACACGGAAAACCGTGTCCTTTTTCCATTGTTTAGTTTTTATATCCGTTCGGGTTATTAGTTTGCCAACGGAAACTGTCGACGCACATCTCGTCTATTCCAAACTGTGCTTCCCAACCGAGTTCATTTTTCGCCTTGTCTGGGTTAGCGAAACATTGCGCAATATCTCCGGCGCGCCGCGGAGCAATTGCATACGCTATCTTTTTGCCGCAAGCTTTTTCATACGCCGCTACCACCTCAAGCACGCTGTAGCCGTTGCCTGTTCCAAGATTGTATGTGACAAGTCCGGGTTTTTGTTCAAGCTTTTTAAGCGCCGACACGTGGCCTTTCGCAAGGTCTACGACATGGATATAATCGCGGACACCGGTTCCGTCCGGCGTGTTATAGTCATCGCCGAAAACTCTAAGTTCTTTAAGTTTGCCTACCGCAACTTGCGCTATATACGGCACAAGGTTGTTTGGTATTCCGTTAGGGTCTTCCCCTATCTTGCCCGATTTATGTGCGCCTATCGGGTTGAAATATCTTAAAATTGCGATGTTTTGTTCCGGCATTGCCTTCGAGATATCGCGGAGCATGTCCTCAATCATAAGCTTTGTCGTGCCGTATGGGTTTGTCGTCGAAAGCGGAAATTCCTCCGTTATTGGCACAGTGTGCGGGTCGCCGTAAACGGTTGCGGATGACGAGAACACAAAATCGGTTACGCCGTATTTTTTCATGCATTTAAACAAATTCAATGTACAAGTTAGATTGTTGTCGTAGTATTCAAGTGGTTTTTCAACCGACTCTCCAACCGCCTTGTACGCTGCAAAATGGATAATTGCGGTTATATCTTTGTTTTCCTCAAAGATTTTTTCGGTCTTTGAAAGATCGGTTAAATCTGTTTCGTAAAACTTGAAATCCTTGTTTGCTATCTCTTTAATTCTGGAAATCGCCTCGTTGGATGAATTGTAGAGGTTGTCTGCTATAACAACTTCGTATCCGGCTTCAAGCAGTTCTATTACGGTGTGGCTTCCGATGTACCCCGCTCCGCCGCTTATAAGTATTGACATAAAACTTTATCCTTTCAAAATAAATTACTATCTGTTATAATTGTACATAATTGAGGCGAAAGTTTCAAGTTAAAAATTTTAAGAAAATTATAAGGAGAGCATCACATGAAAGCGTTTGAAAGCTATCAAAACTATCTTCACATCGGAATACCGACCAACAAATTTGAGCAAAGTTTGGAATTTTACAAAGCTCTTGGCATGGAACATTTTCAAAGCGAGAAAAACGGCGAATGTCGCGTTGCATTTTTAAAAGCTCCTAATGTCGAGATAGAAATATACGAACAAGCAACAGTATCAATGCAAAACGGCGCCATAGACCACATGGCTTTTTATGTAGACGATGTCAAAAAAGTTTATGAATCGGTTATAGCGGACAAGATTGGAACGCTTGACATGGAACTTTCCGAGCTTCCTTTTGGACAAAACGGTGTTCGATTTTTTCTCATAAAAGGACCGAACAACGAACGAGTTGAGTTTATCCAAAAGCTATAAAAAAAGAAACGAAAAGGACAAACACAGATGAAAAAAGCTCTAATAACCGGAATAACGGGACAAGACGGCTCATACCTTGCGGAACTTTTACTTGAAAAAGGATACGAAGTACACGGCATAACAAGACGCGCTTCGATATCCAACACCGCAAGAATAGACCATCTTTTAGCGAAAAATCAAATAACGCTACACGACGGAGATTTAACCGACACGTCGTCTTTAATACGTATAATAAGCATAGTTAAACCGGACGAGCTTTATAACCTAGCGGCTCAAAGCCACGTCGCGACATCGTTTGACGTTCCGGAATATTCGGGCGATGTCGACGCGCTTGGGGTTTTGCGTGTTCTCGAAGCGGTTAGAATTCTCGGCCTTAGCGACAGTTGCCGAATATATCAAGCGTCGACCTCGGAACTTTACGGCAAGGTTGTCGAAGTTCCCCAAAGCGAAACGACCCCGTTTTATCCATATAGCCCATACGCTGTTGCGAAGCAATACGGTTTTTGGATGACAAAGGAATACCGTACAGCGTACGGAATGTTTGCAGTTAACGGAATACTTTTTAACCACGAGTCGGAACGCCGCGGAGAGACGTTTGTTACAAGAAAGATAACGCTCGCCGCTGGCAGAATCGCTTGTGGGCTTCAAGACGTTTTGGAGCTTGGAAACATGGACAGCTTGCGCGACTGGGGATATGCAAAAGATTATGTCGAATGTATGTGGCTTATGCTTCAACACGACGTGCCGGAAGATTTCGTCATAGCGACGGGTGAACAACATACCGTCCGCGATTTCACCAAAAGGGCGTTTGCCGAAGTCGGTATAGATCTTAAATTTGAGGGCGAGGGCATCGACGAAAAAGGCATCGACATAAAGACCGGCAAAGTTGTAGTTAGCGTCAACAAGGCGTGGTTTAGGCCGACCGACGTGGACACGCTTCTCGGAGACCCAACTAAAGCAAAGACGGTTCTCGGTTGGAACCCGCAAAAGACAAGCTACGAGCAACTTGTAAAGCTCATGGCAAGACACGACCTTGAGCTTGCGAAACAAGAGCTTGCAAAAAAATCTACAGTTTAACAAAAAGGAAACGTTTACAAGATATGATGGAACTTTCGGCAAAAATATATGTAGCGGGCCACGGCGGAATGGTTGGGTCTGCGATAGTTCGTGAACTTGAAAAGGGCGGCTACACAAACATTATAACGCGTCGTTCAAGCGAGCTTGACCTTCGTCGTCAACAGCCTGTAGAGGAGTTTTTCCAACAAGAAAAACCCGATTATGTTTTTTTGTCGGCGGCAAAGGTTGGCGGAATAATAGCAAACAGCAAACACATAGCGGATTTTATGTATGACAACATGATGATCGAGATGAACGTTATCAACAGTGCTTTTAAAAACAACTGTAAAAAACTCTTGTTTTTGGGCTCGTCGTGCATCTATCCAAAACAGGCTCCTCAACCGATGACAGAGGATTGTCTTCTAACATCATCGCTCGAGCCGACCAACGAAGGGTATGCGCTCGCGAAGATAAGCGGACTTAAATACTGCGAATATCTAGGCCGCCAATACGGAACAAATTATATAAGCGTTATGCCGACAAACCTATACGGCCCGCGCGACAACTACCACCCCGAACACTCCCACGTGCTTCCGGGGCTTATACGCAGGTTTCACGAAGCCAAGGAACAAAATCTTGAAAATGTTGTTGTTTGGGGAACGGGTTCGCCAAAACGCGAGTTTCTTTATGTAGAAGACCTTGCAAACGCATGTGTGTTTTTGATGAACAACTACAGCGGCGACCAAACGGTTAACGTCGGAACGGGAAAAGAGATTTCGATTAAACAGCTTGCCGAAACGGTTAAAGAGATAGTTGGGTTTTCGGGGGAACTTGTGTTTGACACAGACAAACCGGACGGGCCTATGCGAAAGTTGCTTGACGTTTCAAAGCTTGCAAATTTAGGTTGGAAATATAAAACGGAACTTTACGACGGAATAAAACTTTCGTACAAAGATTTTTTAGAGGGTGAAACGAGAGCAGAAAGGTAAAAAGCAAATGAACATAATTCTTCTGTCTGGCGGCTCGGGAAAACGGCTTTGGCCGCTTTCCAACGATGTTCGTTCAAAACAGTTTATCAAGATGTTTAAAAACCCCGACGATGTTTTGGAATCGATGGTTCAACGTGTCCACCGCCAAATTTTAGACGTCTGTCCCGACGCCGTTGTAACGGTCGCGACCTCTAAAACACAAGTAAGTTCTATTAAAAACCAACTTTCAGACAACGTCGGAATCTCGGTTGAACCTTGCCGAAAAGATACCTTTCCGGCAATTGCGCTTGCGGCGGCGTATCTTCACGATGTTCAAAAAGTTACGCTTGAAAGCTCGGTTATTGTCTGCCCCGTCGACCCATATGTTGACGAGGATTTTTTCATAGCGCTTGAACAGCTATCAAAAATCAGCGACAGCGGAAAATCCAACATAAATCTTTTGGGTATGAGTCCAACCTATCCCAGCGAAAAATACGGATATATAATCCCGCAAGATAAAAATAACGTAAGTAAAGTTTTAGAATTTAAAGAAAAACCAAACCTTGAGACAGCGAAACAATATATCGAAAAAGGCGCGCTTTGGAACGGCGGCGTTTTTGGGTTTAAGTTAAACTATATATTAAACAAGGCTCATGAACTTATAGATTTTAAAGACTATAACGACCTTTTCTATAAATATGAAACGCTTAACAGAATAAGCTTTGACTATGCTGTTGTTGAAAAGGAACGCGACATCTCGGTTTTGCGGTTTGACGGACGATGGAAAGACCTTGGGACGTGGAACACGTTTTCCGAAGCTATGGGACAAAATTTTATAGGAAACGTAATCGAAACACAAAACAACAACAACGTCCACGTCGTCAACGAACTCGACATACCTATACTGTGTATGGGGTTAAACGACGTTGTGGTGTCTGCCGGCGTAGACGGCATTCTTATCTCGGATAAACACCAATCAAGTTATATAAAACCGTTTGTGGACAACATCGACCGCCAGATTATGTATGCTGAAAAATCTTGGGGCGAGTTTAAGATTTTGGATATCGGTGAACAAAGCCTTACGATACGCGTTTTACTTAATCCAAACAACAAGATGAACTACCACTCTCATAAACATCGCGACGAGATATGGACCATTACAAAGGGCGAAGGCTACACCGTTGTGGACGGCATGAAACAAAACGTTCGCCCGGGCGACGTCATAACTATCGAAGCAGGTTGCAAACACACCGTCGTCGCCACCACCACAATGGAGATAGTCGAGGTTCAACTCGGCCGGGAGATTTCTGTCGATGACAAACAAAAATTCGACCTTGAACTGTAACAACCAAAAAAATCTGCCATTTTTGCTTAAACCGTCTGCCAAAGATTATCTTTGGGGCGGAACAAGGCTTAACGACGAGTTCAAAAAAGATATTCCGCTTTTTCCTCTCGCCGAAACTTGGGAATGTTCGACCCACAAAGACGGCGATAGTTTTGCAAACAGCGGAGAATTTAAAGGAAAAACGCTGTCTGAAATATTGCGAGAAAAACCTTTTTTTCTCGGAACAAACTCACGTACAGTTGGCGAACTTCCGATACTTGTAAAACTAATTGATGCGACAGACGACCTTTCTATTCAAGTCCACCCAAACGACGAATATGCAAAACAACACGAAGGCGAAAATTTCGGCAAAACCGAGCTTTGGTATGTGTTGGATGCCGAACAAAACAGCAAACTAGTGTACGGTCTTCACACCAAAACAGACAAACAGACACTTAAAAAAAGTATAGAGAACGGCGATACATTAAAGTTCATGTCGAGATACAACGTTTCAAAAAATGACGTTTTCTTTATAAAGCCCGGAACGGTTCACGCTTTGGGAAAAGGCATTTTAATAGCCGAGATACAACAAAGTTCTAATCTAACCTATCGACTTTACGACTATGACAGAAAAGACAAAGACGGAAAAAAAAGAGAGCTTCATATAAAAAAAGCCCTTGACGTTGCAAACCTTGACGCGAGCGAACAACTCCGCCAACCTGTCAGGCTTTTGAGATATAAAAAAGGATATGCGTTTGAAAGCCTTTGTCGATGTGAATATTTCAAAGTTGATAGATTGCTTTTAAACAATAAATACGAACAAGATTTAAACTTCGCAACCGACAACACGTCGTTTCGCGTTCTTTTATCGGTCGAAGGAACCGCTTCGTTAAAGTTTCTTAATACGACTTTAAAGGTAAACAAGGGAGATTGTGTTTTCATACCGTCCGACAGTGTCGAGATTTCGATGTCGGGAAAAGCAGTTTTTTTAGATATTTCTTGTTAACTACTCTTAATTTTAAATCACAAAACGGAAAAGAATAATAATGCTTAAAAATGAAATAGTAAAAAAATATAACTTGTGGCTTGAAAAGGTCACGAAAAGCGACGAGCTTTACAAAGAGCTTGTCGAGATTAAAGGCGACGACCACAAAATACAAGATGCGTTCTATCGCGACCTTGAGTTTGGAACGGGCGGTCTGCGCGGAATTATCGGCGCCGGAACCAACCGCGTTAACGTTTATACGATAGCAAAAGCCTCGCAAGGTTTGGCAAATTACGTTGTTCAAAATTTCCCCGAAGATAAACGCGGTATAGCGATAAGCTATGATTCGCGTATAAAATCCGACCTTTTCGCGAACGTCTCGGCGGAGGTTTTCGCGGCAAACGGAATTAAAACATATATCTACCCCGAACTTATGCCGACGCCCTGTCTTTCGTTTGCGGTTCGCGAGCTCTCGCTTTCGGCCGGCATAATGGTAACCGCTTCGCACAACCCCGCACGATACAACGGCTATAAAGTATACGGCGCGGACGGTTGCCAGATAACCGAAAAAGCCGCCGCCGATATCTATCAATCAATTCAAAACACAGATATCTTCGAGGGTGTCAAAAAGATTGACTTTGAAACAGCTCGACAAAACAACGTAATATCGTATATTTCAAGCGAAATATACGATAAGTATATTAAAAACGTAAAAAACCAATGTTTGAACTTGGATAACAAAGATATTAACCGAAACGTTTCGATAGTGTATTCCCCTTTAAACGGAGCAGGCCTAAAGCCGGTTTTACGCGCGCTTTGCGAAACGGGATTTAACAACATAACGGTTGTCGAAGAACAACGAAATCCAAACGGAAATTTTCCGACATGCAGCTACCCTAACCCCGAGGTCGAGGACGCTTTGTCTCTTTCGATTGAATATGCAAAAAGAGTTGATGCAAAGCTTGTTCTTGCGACCGATCCCGACTGTGACAGGGTTGGAGTAGCGGTTAAAGGGCGCTCGGGAGAATATCGTCTTTTGTCGGGCAACGAAACGGGGCTTGTGTTGCTTGAATATATAGCAAGCCAAAAATCGGCACAAAACATGTTGCCAAAAGACCCAGTTATAGTTAAAACTATCGTGACCTCCGAGCTTGCAAAATCGGTGGCCTCCGAGTATGACATTGAAACTATCGATGTTTTAACCGGTTTTAAATTTATAGGCGAACAGATCGGAATTTTAGAAGCAAACGGAAAAGCCGAAAGTTTTGTTTTCGGTTTGGAGGATAGTTTTGGATATCTTTGCGGAAGTTATGTCCGCGACAAGGACGGCGTTGTAGGCGCGGTTTTAATCGCCGAAATGTTCGCATACTATAAATCAAAAGGCGTCGAGATACTCGACGTTTTAGAGGGCATTTATAACAAACACGGATATTGTTTAAATTCGATATATTCGTTTGATTTAGAGGGCGAAAAAGGCTTTATCAAAATGAGAGAAATCATGTCTAGCCTTAGACAGGATATCGGCGAATTTTTGGGTTTTGAAATTATACAAAAAACAGATTACCTTGACGGCATCGACGGTTTGCCAAAATCAGATGTTCTAAAATTTATGTTGTCAGACAAATGTTCCGTTATTGTGCGTCCGTCGGGAACCGAACCAAAGTTAAAGGCATACGTTTCGATTATGTCGAAAAATCTTGAACAGGCAAAACAAATCGAACGCGATATTGCAAAAAAGATAAACGAATTTTTTTCATAGCATAAAATCAAATCAAAGTTTTGGCGATATTATTTTTGTAACATGGTCGGGCGACGCTTGATACTCCCTTTATCAAATTGTCGCCAAAGGCGAAACCTTAATTACGCATTACGAATTGCGAATTATGAATTACGAATTAACAGCGAGGTACTATTATGTTAGACAAGACAAGGCTTATATGCGAAGCGAAAACGCTTGGGGTTGATGTCACACAAGAGATAGCGGAAAAGTTCGAGATATATTGTGATACGTTGGTTGAGACAAACAAAAAGTTCAACCTAACGTCGATTATCGCGTCTCGTGACATCGAGATAAAACATCTCCTTGACAGCTTGTCGGTCACCGCCCTTCCCGAGATGAACGGAAAAATAGCGGACGTCGGAACGGGCGCTGGGTTTCCGGGCGCGATAATAGCTATGGTAAAACCTTCAAGCTTTGTCACGATGATAGATGCAACTCAGAAAAAACTAGGGTTTATTCACGACACGCTAAACCTAGTCGGCATAGACAATTTTAAAACTGTCCACGGACGTGCCGAACAACTTTCAAGACAAAAAGAATACCGTGAAACGTTTGACGTCGTGACAGCAAGGGCTGTTGCAAACTTAAGTTCGCTTGCGGAATACTGTCTACCGCTTGTTAAGGTAGGCGGCTACTTTATAGCTATGAAAGGAAGCGAGGGAGACAGCGAACTCCTTAACGCCGAAACCGCTATAAAGAAACTTGGCGGCGAGCTTAGCTACTTTAAAAAACTTGTACTTCCAGACGACCAAACACGGTTTCTCTTGGTTATAAAAAAGATTTCGCAAACCTCGACAAAATTCCCGAGAAACTCAAAAAACATTACTAAAAACCCCCTCGAATAACTCGTATTAACTCGAAAACCACAATATATTGTAGATAACTTTTTCTTTTCTTCTATCTGTAGTTGTGTTACAATTATTTACAACAGCAAGCACCGGATATAGACGAAAGGAATGGAACACGATGTTATTCCGAAACCGCTTAAAAGTTAAATATCTTTCTCCCGGCGAAATAAAGGTGAGCAACGTTTTTTCTGTTCGACTTTCGGACAAAGAATCGATGAAAAGGTTGTGCGAAAGTATAAAGAAAAACGGAATTGTCCAACCCGTTATCGTGTGCAAACAAAAAGCAGGATATCACATAGTTTCGGGCCAGCGCAGAGTTCGCGCCGCTAAACTTTTAAACCTTGTTGAAATACCCTGTCTTGTGCTTCCGAAACACAGCTATGCGTGCGAAGCTGTTATGTCGCTTGTAGAAAATCTTGAACGAGAACCGTTGCATTTTTTTGAACAGGCATTTATTATGAAAGAGGCTTTGGTAAACAACGAAACCGACCGACTTGAGATGTCGGAAAAGCTTATGCTAAGCTCGTACGAGTTGCGTGAAAAACTTAAACTTTGTAGCTTAAGCGAACGCGAGGTTATGTTATCTATTGAAAATAAATTAAAAGAACGACAGATAACGTCGATTTTACGAATACCGGCTGAACAAAGAGAATCGTTAATAAATGAAATATCGATTAAACAACTAGACACAGAAGCCACCGAAAAAAGAGTTCGGGAACTTTTGGAACTTCATTATATCGGCGAATCAAAAAAACAGATAGTTGTCAAAGACATACGTCTTTTTTTAAACACTGTCGGGCGCGCTGTCGAGATTATGAACGAAGCCGGTATTTCGGCGTCGACCACCAAACAAGAGTTTGAAGATAGCGTTGTGTATACCGTCACGATACCAAAAGCAAAGGCCGCGACAATAGAAGCACAAAAACAAAACGCATAGCCCGTCCTTCCGGACTATATATACATAGAACTCCACAAGGCAAAAAACAAAACAAGGCACAATGGGATTAGCCACCCAATGTACTTTGTTTTGTTTTTTTCTGCTTAAAATTTTATCGTTATAACCTATTACTAAATGTTATCCCGTCTAATCACTTTGCTCGCTCTTTAAAAGATTGTCAAGATTTTTCGAAAAACTCGATATAAAATGTTTTAAAAAATATTGTGTTTCGGGAAGTTCGCTTTGTTCTAGAAGTTTTAATGTCGCTTGTTTTGCGCTTAAAAACTCGGTATTTCCGCTTTGCTCCTCTTCGATACATTTAACGAGCGCCGAGATTTTATCCGCCGTTTTTAAAATGGCTTTTTCTCGTTCGTTAAGCTGTTCGCAAGACATTATCTCTTTGACTTCGCCTTTTATCTCGTCTGGTAACATGCCCGAGATAGCCTCAACCGCCTCTTGTTCAACCGCCTTATATTCCCTTTTAAGTGTTTCGTTTCGGTATTTAATCGGCGTTGGGAGGTCTCCCGTCATCGTTTCGCTTAAATCGTGGTAGAGCGCCGCCGTCGCTATCCTTTCGGGCGACAAGTCGGCACAAAAGATTTCTTTTGCAATCAACCCCAAAATGTGTGCCGTTGTCGCGGTGAACAACGAATGTTCCGCAAGCGACTCGCTTCTTGTGTTGCGCATAAGTCCCCAACGATAGATATAGTTCATCCTCGCGATAAGCGCCGAAAATCCGTATTCTGTCATGTTTTTTCAACTCCTTTTCTGAACAAAATGCTAGTGTCCTGTTTTCCAGTACATAAGATTGTTTTCAAATTCAAAACAAATCGCGTCTTTTCTTGCAAGATACCCAAGATATGATTTAATTGAAAAACCAATTAAAAAACGCTGGTTTATATCGATTGTTATGCCGTTTATCTCAAAAATTTCTTGAACAAGTTGATCAAAAGTTTTTTTCGTTTTAAGTATGTTTAATATATCGTTTTCAATGTTTTGAAGTTGCTCGCGGTTTATGTCACAAAGCGTTTGTATGTCGCTTACCGTTTCGATGTGTGAACCAACAAACAACTCTGAAGTGTCGTTTTTTAAAGCTTCAAGTGTCTCAAACTGCCTTGCAACATCAACAATAAACGGGATTTTATATTTAACTATCGTCGTTTCGGAAAGAAGAGCGTCCCCTATATAAAACACGTTGTCAGGGGTTTTAACCCCAACCATAGCTATCGAATGTCCAAAAAGTGGAACAATTTCAAAACCGCTTGGAAGTTCTAAAGACGAGATGTCCTCGACGTCGCTGTTTGGTGCCATTATAAATTTATTGCAAAGTTGTTTTGGCGGAAATCCGCCAAAGACATAGATAGGCTCAAATAACGTGTTGCTTGAAATCGCCGCTTCTTCACGCGAAGAATACAATTTACAACCAGTTCTCGAAGCTATTACGGCGTTTCCACCTATATGGTCGGCGTGGGAATGGGTGTTGATTACAAAGCGAACGGTAAGTCCGTTTTGTTCAAGCGTTTTAAGTATCTTTTTTCCCGCGTCCTTGTCGTTTCCGCTGTCGATTAAAAGACAACTTTTATCCTCGAAGATATAAACGCCCGCTTTGGACGGCATGTTAATATACCCGGAATTCCCTTTAACGATAACCAGTTCGTACATAAGTTATAATTAACCTTTCGTTTGTTAATAATACTACTGTGTTTATTTTTTTCTTTTGGACGCAAGATATATAGCCAAAACCGAAAGGTCGCCCGGGTTTACCCCGCTTATTCTTAAAGCTTGTCCGAAAGTTTTTGGGCGAACGGCCAAAAGTTTATCCCTCGCTTCAAGCGAAAGCCCCAAAACCTCGTTATAGTCTATGTCGTTTGGAATTGGCTTTTCGTCCTGTTTATTTTGGCGTTCGATAAGTTTTTGTTGACGTTTTATATATCCCTCATACCGCGCATGTATTGCGGCTTTTTCGGTTATGTAAATCGGCGGTTTGTCGGAACATTTGTCGAAAGCGGCTATGTCTTTCGGGGAAATTTCCGGCCTTCTAAACAACGCTTCAAGCGTAATTCCGGTTTTAATCGGTTCGCTGTTTTTTGCCGTTAAAACGGCGTTAAGGTCGTCGCTCGGAGGCAAAACCGTCTTTTTAATTCGTTCTTTTTCGCTTTCAAGCATAGCCTTGTTTTCAAGATATCTGCTATATCTTTCGTCGTCCAAAAGCCCAATATTTCGGCCAATTTCGCAAAGCCGCTCGTCGGCGTTGTCTTGGCGAAGAACAAGCCTGTGTTCGCTTCGCGACGTCATCATTCGGTATGGGTCCATAACCCCTTTAGTAACAAGGTCGTCTATAAGCGTTCCGATATAACTGCTACTTCTAGACAGCGTAAACGGCCTCTCCCCTTTAACAAAACTTGCAGCGTTAATTCCGGCTATTAGCCCTTGTGCCGCCGCTTCTTCGTATCCCGACGTTCCGCAAAACTGGCCCGCTCCGAAAAGTCCCGATACCGACTTAACCGCAAGCGAGCTGTCAAGGCTTAGCGGATCGATACAGTCGTATTCAATAGCGTACGCAGGGCGCATTATCTCGACGTTTTCAAGGCCTTTGATAGTCTTATAAAATTCATATTGAACGTCGAGCGGCAAAGAACTACTCATGCCTTGCAGATACATCTCGTCAGTGTCCTCGCCACACGGCTCGATAAAAAGCGAATGACGCGGTTTTTCCGGAAAACGAACAACCTTATCTTCGATAGACGGACAGTATCTAGGGCCTATCCCCTCTATCTTTCCTCCGTATAACGGCGAACGACTGAGGTTTTGTTGTATAACTTGATGGGTTTTTTCGTTGGTATGCGTAATATAACAAGCTATTTTGTTTTGTGGTTTTTCGTTGTTTATAAAGCAAAAATTAAGCTCAGTTTCGTCGGGTGGTTGCTTTTCTATCACGCTAAAATTTATGCTTCTTTTGTGTACTCTTGCCGGAGTACCGGTCTTAAACCGTCTTATCGGAAGCCCAAGTTGTTCAAGGCTTTTTGTAAGCTGTGTTGCGGCAACTACCCCGTCGGGGCCGCTTATCTTTTCGGAGCTTCCGACAAATATCTTGCCGCCGAGATACGTTCCGGTTGCAACGACAACGGCTTTTGCAAGGTATATTCCGCCAAGCGACGTTTTAATCCCGACAACCGTTTTGGTTTGGTCGTTTGTCTCATATAAAATCTCGACAACTTCATCTTGTA
>CAYJFO010000045.1:0-13987 GCA_964369645.1 uncultured Oscillospiraceae bacterium
AGCCGCTTACAAAAAAAGACGTTGAACAAACAACACACATCGTCGGACAGATGGGGGAACAGCCGTTCATAGATGCTTTGGAACAGGGTGCGGATGTTGTTTTGGCAGGGCGTGCTTATGACCCGGCTGTTTTCGCCGCTCCGGCTATCGCAAAGGGTTACCCAAAAGGACTTGCTATTCACCTTGGAAAAATTTTGGAATGTGCTTCTATTTGTTGCAACCCCGGAAGCGGGTCGGATTGTATGTTCGGATATCTCGGCGAGGACTATTTCAAGCTTGAACCGCTTAATCCTATAAGAAAATGCACAACAACTTCGGTTGCAGCACATACGCTTTATGAAAAAACAAATCCATACATCTTGCCGGGCCCCGGCGGACATCTTGACCTTACGGAATGTGAATTTATCCAAGACACCGACAACACGGTTATAGTCAAGGGAAGCCGTTTTGTTGAAAGCGCAAAAAACACGGTTAAGCTAGAGGGCGCAAAATGTGTTGGCTTCCGAACGGTGTCGATTGCTGGAACTCGTGACCCTATAATGATAAAAGGGATAGACGATATTACAGTTGCGGTGAAAGAAAGGGTGGCAGATAACTTTAAAGCACAAAACCTTACGTATTATCTTAATTTTACTATTTACGGAAAAAACGGGGTAATGGCCGAACTTGAACCAAACCCGACAACCGAACACAGCAAAGAACTTGGAATTATAATTGAAGCGGTAGCCGATACACAGGAAAACGCAGACACTATCTGTGCTTTTGCCCGTTCTACCATGCTCCACTACGGGTACGACGGAAGAAAAGCGACGGCAGGAAACCTTGCGTTCCCATATTCGCCAAGCGATTTCCACGCAGGCGAAGTCTATAATTTTAGTATATATCACTTGATTGAAACGACAAACGACGAAACGCTTTTCCCGATAGAGATGATATCTGTTTGAGTTATCAGTTGATAGAGGTGTTATATGAATTTAATATCATTTAAATTTAATTCGCATAAAAAATTCAAAGAAATACTATTTCAATTTTCTTTTCTTTACGTCATAAATTTATTCTATTATATTTTCATGTATTATTGGTCAAACAAAAATGAAAATGATACTGCAATGATATCTATGTTTCCTTGGGTCGGTATTGTGTTTGTTATAGTAGCGCTTGCTTTGTATCAGAAACTTTTTGAGGATGTAGGTTTTAAATACTATTTCCAATCGTACGTTTTTTTAACGATTGTTTATTATGGCGTGCTTCGGTTGTTGGTTATGGCAGTAAATATGATATTTTTTTCTGATGTATATTTTTGGGGAGAGGGCACAGGAAGTGTAGTTGGAACTTTGGTTGAAATTTTTGATGTTATCAGCTTCATTTTTATTATCTACTCAGCATTTTATCTTTTGGCTTTATGGGTGAAAAGTACCAAGTTTTTCAAAAAGCAACCTTGATGTATAGGCGGTATTAGAATTATAGCAAAGGCGAGATCATCCACCAAAGCCTATATTGTGGTTTTATTGACACAAGACGGTAGGGATGTGGTTTACCATGTTCGCAACCATCGCTCGATATCGTCAATGCATTCAAAATGTGTAACACATTTTTGTGTAACACATGAAAAGTGTTTTTAATAATAGAAAAGGAAATTCAAAAAATGACAAAACTAACCGATGTAACAACGATTATACGAAGCAAAAACGCAGGGCCATATGAACTGACCCTTGATATCATGTTCAAGGAACAAAGCGTTTTTGATATGTTTTGCGAAAAAAAGATAATAAACGAACAGCTTATCTGCAAGCTTTATAAAATAACCCCCGACAAGATTATAAGCATTGTTGAGTTTATGCCGGCAAAAGCTATTAAAATAACAATTAAACGCCCAATAAGTTCGGGTGCACTTGGCGAAACCGATGTATACGGAGCGCAACAACATGCTCCGCTGTTGGATATCGAATTTTAGCGTTTTATTGTTGATTTTTTTGAACCTACAACAATAAACTTTTCACAATTGTGTGATACTATAAGAGCAAAACAGGAAAGGAGCGTGCACAATGAGTCAAGCACTTGGTATTCGCCAAAATCACCTTTTCAGCGTATATTTTGCACCAAGAGGTAGCGTGAGGTTGTTTGAGCTTGGAAACCAAATAGCGCAACAATATCTTACTCCAACCGACCGTCTAATTGGGCTTATTGGCGAGGCGGGTTCTGGAAAAAGCATGTTTATCAAAGGTATGTTTCCGGGGCTTGAACTTACAAATGACGACGATGGCTTAAACGTTAGGCCACTTCCGATTATGGATATCGAAGAGGGCGGTTTTTTTAAACCACATACCTATCATCTTGATATACGGTTTGAAACGGGGTTCCATCAATTATATGAACTGGCGGACGCGATAAACAACGCAATAGCCGCTGGTCGACGTGTCGTTGTGGAACATTTTGAGCTTATTTATCCGATATTAAAGCGAAACGCAAATCTTTTGATTGGAGTTGGCGCCGAAATAATCGTTACTCGGCCAACTATCTTTGGCCCCGAACCGCAACCGATTGCGGACCGCGTTCATTCTACGGTTATATACCGAAAGATGGCACATTCCGCCGAAGATCTGCTTGAAATTCTAATTCCAAACGAAACGTTTACAACGTTTTCGCATGGAGATGTTCGACATGGTTTTATTATTTCGTTCCCCGAAAAACCCAACTTTGATATAAAAGAGATGGAACAAAAAGTGTTGGACTATATCTCGAAAGATATCTCAATACATTATATCGACGAGCGACATGTAAAAATAGGCGACGTGGTCCACCCGTGCACAGGCCCTCGAACCCATGTCAGTTCGACAGGACAAATAGAACAGTTTCGACTGCTTGACGAATTTTTCTATGATCAAAACACAAAACAATATGTGTTGGTTGGACTGGTCGGCGAGGAAATAAACCGCAAAGAAGGCTATGATATAAACAAAGTTTTGTTGTAGGAATGTACTTATGCAAAAATGTTAATATGCGTTGCTTGTGGCAACGGGTTGTTTAGCATACAATATTGCTAACGTCATAAAACAGGAGGTTATCAATTATGTTAAACAAAAATCTAAAAACCATTAGACAGTCAAAAGGGCTTTCACAACAAGAGTTTGCTATTAAACTAAACGTGGTTCGGCAAACAATATCAAAATGGGAACAAGGTTTGTCTGTACCCGATGTCGATATGTTGATTTCGATATCAAAGGAACTTGAAACGCCGGTAAGCGTTTTGCTAGGAGAGACTATCGCCCAACCCAAAGCTGAGGGTTTAAAAGCAATTTCAGAAAAACTAGAGATTATTAACCTACAGTTGGCGCAAAGAAATACCACAAGACGAAAAATATTTCATATGTTGTTTATATTACTATGTATAGGAATAATAGCGACCTTTGCGGCAATTGCTAGCTATGGAAGCCCATACCTTAATTGGGACTATAGCGACCCCGAAACAGCCGTTGTCGGAGTAGCTATCCACGCCTTTGAATGGATATTTGTTAGGGTTGCACCGATTATTTTTGTCGGGTCGATAGTCGGGTTAATATTGACGCGCAAGAAAAACTGAAAATTGCTGTTCTTTTTTTATAACATATAATTACAAAAAACACTATCTTTAAAAAAGATAGTGTTTTTTGTGAAATAATTTTTAAATATTGGTGAATTATGTTATAATATAGTTCAATGTGTTTTGTTTACACATTAAAAGGAGCGTGTTTCATGGAAACTTACAACTATTTTACAATAACTTTTGCCCCTTGTATAGGGATTGTATTTTTGCTTATTTTCCTATATAACAACTCTATGTTAAACAAACGGATTAAAGAGGCCTTTTATGCTTTAATCGCTTTGGAACTAGCACAGATTATTTTTTACGGTTTAGAGTTGTGGACATCAACTTTTACCGAACCGGTTATGGCTCGAACGTTGTTATCGGCACTTGGTTATTCGATTAGGATTATTATAGCTTATATAATTTTTCGATTAAGTATACGTAATTTGAAAAACAAAAAAATTCTGATGTTGCTTACGGTTCCGGTTTATATTAATCTTGTAGCTTCCTTTTCGGCATTTTTCACAGATATAGTTTTTACCTACACAAGTACCAATGAATTTGTACGAGGACCTTTGGGATATGTTCCTCATGTTATATCAATACTCTATCTTTTGGCTATCTTGGTTACTGTAGTCACAGAATTTAACGTGCGCTCAAAGCTAGAAACGATAATCGTTTTCTCGGTAGTAGCGTTGATTGCTTTTAGCATTGTTACAGAGGCGATGTTTAACATTCGAGACATAAGCCAAATTTGTACAGTGCTTAGCATTATATTTTACTATATGTTTTTTCAATCTCAAACATACGTTGATATAATGTATGAAGAAAAGAGAATACAGGAAGAACTGACAAAAAAAGCTTCGACAGATGGCTTGACCGGAATTTTAAATAAAACTGCATTTGAAGAAATTGCAACAAAGTATATGGCTCAAAATGAAAATCAATCTATTGGATTAATAGTTGTAGATATAGACTATTTAAAGAAAATCAACGACACATTTGGACATCTAGTCGGGGACCAAGTAATTATAGATACGGCAAACAAACTGCAAGATATATTTAGAAAAGATGACGTTATCGGTCGTTTTGGTGGAGATGAATTTTTGGTTTTTTTAAAAAACATACCAAAAGAAGTGTTGCACTTACGTTTGGAGGAAATTCTTATATCTATGAGAACTGAATACTCTAACGAAAAAGATGTGGTTCAGTTAAGTGCTAGCATTGGGGCGGTTTTGTGTGAAACGAACGACTTAAATTGGACGTCGCTTTTCAAGCTTGCCGACAAAGCTGTTTATAACGCAAAAAACAATGGACGCAACCGATATGTGGTAGACTATTATAATGGATAGCTTTGTTTGAATATCCATCATATTTTAAGCATAAAGTATCGTAAATAAAAAACACTATCTTTCAAAATGATAGTGTTTTTTGTTTGCGTCTAGACTAAATTTAATTTTGATTTTTCCGTTTCAATCTTGTTTTTAAGATACAAAAACGACCCATCGTCCACCCCGTATTCATATATAACGATAGTTTTGGTTTTACCAAAATCCTTTATTGCTTTTTGTTCGTTTATGTCACAGTATTTAAGATAGTTAGGGGGCAAAATCAAAACCCCCGCAGTTTCAAAAACCGATTTTTGTCGCACAAGGTTTCCAAACAAACATGATTTGATATCGATCGTCTGTCCGTGAATTTTTCGGCAACCGCTTTCGACAATCTCAAAAAAACGATAGCTTTTACTTGCTATGACGACAGGTTTTTCAACAGAAATTTTTGATAGGTTTGAAATTGTTCTAAAACTCGGAGTTGGGACAACGAGAAGAATTTTTTTTGCGTCCGACACAAACCGTTCTAGAAAATTTACATGTGTAGGGGTTGTTATGACAAAGGAAAATTCGTCACCTATTGTATAAGGATTACGCATAAAATCATTTAAAGAAAGTTTGTATATCTCAACTTTTACATTGCGTAAAATTTGCCTTTCAACCATTTCAAGCGTTTCAGGGTTACAATCGATTATCAAAACTTTAATTAAATCGTCGGGATATTCTCTCTCGTTTAGCTTAAGCTTAATAAAAAAACCTGCATCTTTTGAAGAAAATCCAAGGCTTTCAAGTTTGTCAAACATCTCGTCGATAGCGTTTAATGCGGTTTCTTTTCTCGATGTTATTTCGCTTGTTTCAATCTCGCAAACATAACTGCCTTTGCCTTGTATCATCTCGATTAGTTGCAACGCCTCTAGCTCGTCATACGCATGTTTAATCGTTCCGTTTGCAATATCCATTCGCTTTGCAAGCTCCCTAACGGTTGGGAGCTTTTCGCCGGGAACAAGTTCTCCCGACAAGATTTGTTTTTTTATTTCTTCTACTATCTGTTGATAGATAGCCGTTCCTATGTTGTTTTTCAAGATAAGTTTCATATGTTTTTTTCCTTAAACTATCTAGATAGTGTTTTCGATTGATTTACCTATATATACATTTTATAATAATAAGAGAAAAAACACAATGTTTTCAGTCTGTTTTTGTGTTGCTATCAAATTAATTTAATCATGTGATAAAAACATCCGTTAATGCATATATATGTTGATTAAAAATGTATTGTTTAAACTGGCTTACGCTTTACTTTTGGTGTATATTGATGTACACTATATTTGGTTAGTTAAAACTAAATTAGTCGCACGATATAAATAATCCGAAGGATTATTTCCAAGAGCTCTGCCGCAAGGCGGAGATTATATATCTAATATAAAAAAGGAGGTTGCAAAATGATACAAAAATTTGAAGTTTTGGGAATGACTTGCTCTGGTTGCAGTTCAACGGTAAACAAAGTTGTTGGTAAGTTACATGGCGTTAAAAGTGTACAAGTCGTTTTGGAAGAAAAATATATGAATGTAGATTTTGATGAAACAGTCTTGACAAACGATGATGTAATTAAGGCTGTGTATAATGCTGGTTTTGATGCAAAGGTTATTTAATTTAAAGATAAATATACCTTGCAAAAAGAGACTTTTACCTTTTGAGATGATGTTGTTTATTTCGAAAGGTAAAAGTTTATTTTAAACGAAAGGTTGATGGTTTTATATGAAACAAAGATTTGACATTGTGGGAATGTCTTGTTCCGCATGTGCCGCCAACATAGAGCGAGTCTTAGGCAGACTTGATGGAATTAGCGAAGTTTCGGTTAATTTGTTAAATAATAATATGAACGTTGAATATGATGAAAATGTGATTGAAGAAGCTGACATTGTAACCGCTGTTGACAATGCTGGTTTTGAAGCACTTCCTATAAAAAAATCTGAAAAAAAAGTACCTAACCAAGAAAAAAACAATCTCGAAAACGAACAATTTTTAGAGATGAAAAGACGTCTTGTAATCTCAATGGTTTTTGCTATTCCTTTGTTTTATATTTCGATGGGACATATGATGGGGTGGCCTTTGCCAAGCTTTTTTCATGGGATTGAAAACGCTATAACATTTGCATTTACCCAGTTTTTGCTTGCGATACCGGTAGTTCTTATTAATAAAAAATATTATATTGTCGGATTTAAATCGCTTTTTGCTAAACACCCAAACATGGATTCGCTGATAGCAATAGGAACGTCGGCAGCACTAGTTTACGGAATATTTGCAATTTATAGGATAGGCATTGGTCTAGGAGTTGGGGACTTGGAGATCGTAAGCCAATATTCAATGGATCTTTATTTTGAATCGGCGGCAGTGGTTTTGGCGCTTATAACCCTTGGAAAGTTTTTTGAAGCAAGAGCAAAAAATAAAACGTCGGAAGCGATAAAAAAGCTTATCAACTTAACTCCAAAAACCGCGCTTGTAATTAGAAACGGAAATCAAGTTGAAATTGCCATTGAAGATCTTGAGCTTAAAGATGTTGTAATAGTTAAACCGGGACAAATTATTCCGACCGACGGCGTTATTGTTAAAGGAAAGACGTCAATTGACGAGTCTATGCTAACCGGAGAAAGCTTACCCGTTGAAAGGGGAGAAGGAGACAAGGTTATTGGAGCTAGCATAAACAAATCGGGATATTTTGAGTTTGAGGTTTCTGGATTAGGGGAAGACACAGTTCTTGCGCAGATTATTAAGCTTGTGGAAGAGGCAAGCTCGTCAAAGGCACCGATAGCAAAACTTGCTGATAAGATTAGTAGCGTGTTTGTTCCCGTTGTTATATTAATTGCCCTGATATCGGTTTGTGTATGGTTGTTGCTCGGATATTCTTTTGAGTTTGCGCTTTCTATTGGTATTTCGGTTTTAGTTATTTCGTGTCCTTGTGCTTTAGGCCTTGCGACGCCAACCGCAATAATGGTTGGAACAGGAAAGGGAGCAGAAAACGGAATACTTATAAAATCGGCGGAGGCGTTAGAGATAGCGCATACTATAGACACCGTAGTAATGGACAAGACTGGAACGATAACTTACGGAAAGCCACAGGTCACAGATTTAATCGCGTCTGATAAAATCTCACAAGAAAGAATGTTGCAACTTTGCGCATCGGTTGAAAAAAATTCCGAACATCCTTTGGCGGAAGCTATCGTAAAGAAAGCACAAGAAAAATCTTTAGACACATTACTTGTAAGCGAATTTGAAGCGCTACATGGTTTAGGTATAAAAGCGTTGGTTGATAACACTAATGTGTTTGTTGGCAACAAAAAGCTTATGGAACAAAAAAACATATCTTCAGGTGACTTTGATGTTGCGGCACAAGGCTTAGCAGATGATGGAAAAACCCCTATGTTTTTTGCAAACGACACCGAGGTTTTGGGTATCATAGCGGTAGCAGACACCGTTAAACCTACAAGTCAAAAGGCTATAGAAGCATTTAAAAAGATGGGTATCGAAGTAATTATGCTGACGGGCGACAACAATCGCACAGCAAAGTCGATTGGACATAAATTGGGCATTGATAAGATCATAGCCGAAGTTTTGCCACAGGACAAGGAAAAACATGTTCGTGAGCTTATCAATGCGGGAAAAAAGGTAGCGATGATTGGGGACGGCATAAACGACGCGCCCGCGTTAGTTCGCGCCGACGTAGGGATTGCTATTGGAGCGGGGACCGACGTTGCAATTGAATCGGCCGACATTGTTTTAGTTAAAAACGATCTTTTAGACGGCGTCAAAGCTGTTCAATTAAGTAAATCGGTTATAAGAAATATTAAACAAAATCTATTTTGGGCTTTTATTTATAACGTTATCGGAATACCGCTCGCGGCCGGTGTGTTTTTTGGAATACTCGGTTGGAAACTAAACCCGATGTTTGCCGGGGCGGCGATGAGTTTAAGCAGCGTTTCGGTCGTTTCAAACGCTTTGAGACTTAAGTTTTTCAAACCGTCTATAGACTAACAACAGATTTTGTGTGTGATGTTCCACAAAGAGAGTAGTATTCCTAAAAATTATAGCTTCATCTAATAATAAAAAACCCTGTGATTAAGGCTTTACCTTGTCACAGGGTTATCAATTAATCTCAAACGATTGTAGGCTATGAGAAAGACCGTTCGATGAGAGAATTTCTGTTTGAATTTGAGAGGGAAGATAAATAGACCAAGAGATTATTGTTCGCAACTTTCGGTTTTTGAGATAAGTTTAACTTTGTTTATTCTTTTGTTGTCTGCGTCTTCTATAATAAAAGTTACGTTGTTGGTTTTTACGATTTCTCCGTTTTGTGGAAATCTATCAAGAATTCCGACAAGGTATCCACCAATCGAATCAAACTCGTCCGAAACGATATCGAGCTCCATCTTTTCGTTTAATTCGGAAATTCTAAATGCGCCGTCGATTAGATATTCGTCTTCACTGAGTTGCACGAAATCATCATCTTCAAGATCATATTCATCATCGATATCGCCTACTATCATCTCGATTAAATCTTCAATTGTTATAAGGCCCGAAGTGCCGCCGTATTCATCGACAACAACCGCCATTCCTATTTTTTTGAGTTGAAGTTTTTTAAACAGTTTGTCAATCTTGTTGAACTCATGAACAAAAAAAGCTTCTCTTAAAATAGAGGATATTGTGAACTGTTCGTGGTCTACCGTGTTCATAATCAAGTCTTTAATATATAACATTCCAACTATGTTGTCGTTTGAATCTTTGTATACTGGCATACGCGAGAACTGGTGTTGCTTAAAAACTTCCATAACTTCGGAATATGTGGCTTCAATATCGACCGTTACCATGTCTGTTCTTGGGATCATTATATCTTTTGCGTATGAGTCGCCAAAATTGAATATATTGTGGAGCATCTCTTTTTCTTCTTTTTGTATCACGCCTTCTTCATGGCTTACCGTCACAATAGTCTTTAACTTATCCGCGGTAATAAACGCTTCGTTTGTGTCGGATTTTCCGCCCAAAATCCTAACTAAACCGCTGGTTATAACCATAAGAATTTTTACTATAGGCGAGACTATGGTGACAACCAAAAAAATAGGCTTTGAAACAAGAATAGCTATTTTTTGAGGGTTTTTACTTGCTATTGATTTTGGAGTTATTTCACCAAAAACAAGCACAAATAACGTCATAAGACCAGTTGCAATACCAACGCCGGCGTTTCCAAGCAAATCTGTTGCAATTACAGTTGCGAGGGCAGAAGCGCCTATGTTTACGAGATTGTTTCCAACTAGAATAGATCCAAGAAGCTTAGATGTATCCTCTATCAGAGCACCAACCAGCTTAGCTCCCTTGACTTTATTGGTTACCATATGCCTAACATCTAGTTTCGTAATCGACATAAGAGCCGTTTCTGACATAGAAAAAAACGCAGAGCCTCCGATCAACAAAACTAAAACAAACAGTTGTAACCCAATTTCCGAACCCATGATTAAATAATTCTCCCACAATTAATTTTGTAATTTGTAATATACCAAAAGCTTATTCAGAATCGTTTTCTCTTTGAGAAAATTTATCGATTTTTGATATATAAAGATATTTTCTTACAACGAATAGAAGCGTGACAGCAACAACGATAAGTAGCGCATCAAGTGGCGGAACGTGTTCAACAATCATTTGGCGCGAAAGGGCAACAAGCAAAACATCGACAACCGAGTCGACGCTGTGGCTTGTTATCATCTTTACAAACTCAACGCCTATGATAAAATAACAGATAACGTTTATCCATTCTATGAAATATTCCGGACTTGCAAACAAAGACAGAATGTTGGTGTTGAGAATGACTCCAATCCCGCCTATACCACACGCCAAAAGCACAAAAACGCCTATAATCGTTTCGATTGCAACCGACCAAGAGTTAAGAAGAAGTTGCAGTTTTCTTTTCATATTTTACGACAATCCTTTCAAATCTTGCATATTGTTATATATATTTTTTTACTATTACGATTTGTCTATATCTTTGCGAGTATTTCGTAAAGAGTTTTTATCTCATTGTCGGACAAATTGTTTTTGTAGTTTTTATAAATTAAAGAAATTTTTGCTTTGTCGGCTTTGGCGTGGACATCTTTGCCCTTGTCGGTTATCTTGACATTAACTACCCTTTGATCGACAAGCGTCCGTTCTTTTTCGATAAATTCGTTTTCCATTAGCTTGTTGACCGACCTTGATACATTAGGACTATCTGACACCATTCTATCTTTTATTTCGGTTATAGTCAACATATTGCCGTTAGCAGTATGAAGTTCATGGAGTATATCTAACTGAAGTTTTGAAAGATTAAACTTGGACAATATTTTACTAGTTGTCGTTTCAAAATCGCCCGCAATACATAAAATAAGAGCATAGACTTTGGCTTTTATATCGATGTCTGAATTTATTATGATTTGCTTATTTGACATAATTATATCTCCCTTAAATATCTAAAAGCAAATATTATATCATTCGATGAACTTATTTGTCAATAGATTTATATTCCGTGGAATATAAATCTATTGCTTGATGATTTTTTGAGTAGCCTGTCGAAGGCTAAAGAACACCTATTATTAGTAATAGTAAGGTTGCGTAAAAATTAGTTGTATTTATATAAAATAATTAATTTTTCGTTTGCACTTTGTGGATTTACTTAAATAAAGAAAACAGGAGGAAAATATGGACTATGATTTTTATTTTGGAAACAAGAAAAACATATGGTTGCCGCTTTATCTATCATTAAAATCGGAGTTTCAAAAACAAAACCTTTCGTTTGAGGAGCATTTTCCAAAGATGGGTATCGTTTGGCGAAAGAGTTCTGCTTTTGTTATTGTGTATCCTAAAGTTAAATACCTTGAGGTTAGCTTTTGTTGCGATGGAATAGACAAACAGGTTCCAACAGACAAATATATGGTGGTATCTGAGCATAGAGTTACACATTATGTTGAGGTGACAGATGAAAATATCTTTCCTGATTTGCTTTTTTGGATAAAAAGATCATACATATTAACACAAAAATAATATAAAAAAGAATAGGCTTTAAAAAAGTGGGACATGGCTTTATATGTCCCACTTTTTTAAAGTATTTATTTTTAATCGATGTTGCCGCCTAATTCAGCGCACAGTTGTTTTAAAGTTAAATACCTTTCCTTTCCAATAGGTAAATCGATTTTGTCACACAATGCGACTTGGTAACGGCGAAAAGCCGTAATATAGACGGTGTTTATTAAGTAGGATTTATGACATCGGAAGAAAATGTCTGAAAGAGCTTGTTGATGAGAGAGCAAAACACCGGAAACTTTCACAGGACTACCTTTGGTATGAACTATTGTAGTTTGGCCGTCTGCTTGTAGATATAAGATGTCGCCTTCCGATATTACGCAATATTCACCCGTTGTTTTACGAAACATAATTTTTTTAGTTGTTGTTTTTTTTGAAGAAGATATGATGTATTTAATAAAATCATCTTCGGTACTCTTAGGTGTTGAAACTTTATGTTCAACAGTAAGAGGTATGTCTTGTGCGTTAGAGCCGTGGATATGAACTAGTTTTAATTCATCGCCGATGTATTTCCATACCACGCTTAAACGAGTGTGCATTTGTAGATTGGTTCCCGAATCGACAGCACTTGTTAATTTTAATTTGCAACAGACGATATAAATATCACGATTTCGAACAACTAACTCATAGTGTTCTGAGCTAATATTAAAGACTATTGAATTGAGTTCGGCTTGTACAGTATCTATAAAATGTTGTTTTCCGTGTGTGAACTGAAAATCAAATGCTCCAATCCATACAAAGTCATCGCTTAAAAGATGAACTAAGTGATCGACAGTACGCCCATAAAATCCATGTAACGTTTCGCGAGTCATTTCGATAATTTGCGTTTGACTAATACTCTTTCTTCTCATACAAAATACACCCCAAAAATGTCGTTTGTTAAATATATTTACCGTTTGTTATTTTTGTTTGACAAACGTTTAAAAAACTGGTAAAATTATTATCATAAAATAACATATTAGCATAAAAAAAACAGAAAGTTGTTAATTTTTTTAGAACATACATAAATTTAGAAAAAATAAAAATAAATTATGAGGCAAACACAACATTTGATATGATCAAAATAGATAAAAAAACTAGATTCCTAAAGTGTATTTAAAGATCGATTTAAAATTAGCGAAAGGAAACTTGAAAACTATGTTAAAAACACAAGAGCTTTCCAAAAAAAACATCGAACAAAGTACCGCCAATGTCATGTATGACAGTTGTGAATACAACGAAAACGACAACAAAAGCAAGGCAGGCACAGAAAATTCTATTGTTGAAAACGTGGAGAAAAAAGCAATCCCTTCGATTAATTTTGATTATAAACAATTAATTGTACCAAAGAGCGATGAAGGTATAGTCTATCGAACATCTAGCAATAATTCTATGCATATAGAAAAAAGCGAAATCAAGGATAAAAGCAACGAAATATTTTACCGGAATGTTACGATTGCCGGTTGGATCGCATGTGTGTTTGGTATTTTAGCTTTTTTTGTAATAACACTACAATAAAGTGTCGCTTAGTTATTGTTGGTGTGTATGTTTAAATTTCTGCTTAAGCATTAAACAGAAATTAGTATGCTTATTTATTTAATGTGTAAAATCTATTATACGACTTTGTGAAGATAAAAAGTTTTAGGCTATGCTCTTTACAAGTTGTATATTTAAAGCGAACGTTTCGCTGAATTTACTTCGAGTTGTATTAAGCTTGTTTGTTTATTTTGGCAAATGTTAACGCTATTATTTTAAAGATTACATACGGTGATTTAGGTTATTATAATGGGAGAGATTTTTTAACCTAAATATGTAATCAAGATAGTTCTTTTTGAAGTTTGCCTGTTGTAACTCAAAAAAGAACAAAAGGTTCATTTTCGCATTTTGTCGAGAATGAACCTTTTTCATTAAATCTCTCTTAAAGCTTGCATGATCTCGGTTTTGCTTGCGGTTTTGTCATCTTTTTGTTTTATGATTCTTGCCGGACAACCGGCAACTACGACGTTTTTCG
>CAYJFO010000046.1:0-13780 GCA_964369645.1 uncultured Oscillospiraceae bacterium
TCTTGTATCTGCTTCATCGGAATACCGTTTGCCAGTAGCAAACTAGCACAGCTATTTTTTCTAAAATATTTTATATAGAAACTACAAGAGAAGCAGTGTATAATATAGCTAAGTTACTTGCGTAACATCGGAGGAGTTATAATGAAACAGATATTAAGTTTAAGTCTTGTTCTAATAATTGCATTGGCTCTTGTAGGATGTGTGAGATCCACAAATAATGATACCATTGTCCCGAACGGAACATATGTTGAAGCAACAACAGATGAAACAAGTTTTCTGACGGCTGAAGAACTAGCGTTTTTTAATGATAACTATTTTGATATACTTTTTGAACAAGAAGGATATCATATTAATTTTAGTGAAGGATTTCGCATGGACGGCGAAGTTAAACTTACCTACCGTGGATATGAACCGGAAACAGGGAATTTTTACGAGATGATGGAACATATCATCACTTTGAGGCAAGATGGAGATGATTATATTTTTATCTCTTATGAGCTGGTAGTATAACGCGTTATACAGAAAAGAAAGTTATATGCTTTGTTTGTAAACTTGTAATCGCCTGGCGAATACTCACCTTATGTAACTTTCTGTTTTCAAACCCGCTAACCGCTGTTAAGAATGAAGCAAAATAAACCCCAAAAAACGCTATTTGAATAACAACAGGAATTGCATATTGCAAAAGTCATACCACTTGTACTTTTTATTTTTTGAATTTAATAATGGAAAGAAAAGTTGAGAGGAAATTAATTCAAATATTTAAAAAGTATAAATCTATGCCCGACATTATTTAAAATACTAGTTTGCCTTATAACTTAATTATAAAAATAGCTAACAAAACTTTTGCCCTGTAACCGCTAACGGCCACAGGGCATTTTTAAATCTTCTAATTTTATAATTCAAAAAGTTTCTACCTTCAATTTCGGCACACTTGAATTTGCTTTGTATCTTATGCTGTTTAATAAGTCTTACACCAAAAACACAAAATGATTGCATATTAAAATTAAACACAAAATGATGTGTTTAATTTTAATCACCGTATGCAATCAATTGAGAATAGGAGTAAATTGTATTTTTTTAGCAGGCAGTTCATTCTACCTTTTGAAGACATTTCAGTTATTGCGAGCCAATTAATTTTATCAAATATAATCTAATCGATTCAATTATATATTACTTTAATCCACCCAATTTGTCAAGATTTTATTTGACAAATTAAATTTAATTCAATAAAATATAATAGTTAAGCTTTATTTTGTCACAAGAAATATAGCTTAACTATTATACATTTACATTATGCACGGAGGCAAAAAATTGTTTTTAACTGAAAATGAGCTGGAAGTCATGAGCGTTTTATGGAGTACAGACGTTGATTTATCACGAAACGAGATTATTGAACTTTCTCCACATCGTTCTTGGAAAGACAACAGCATTCATACAATTCTAAATTCACTTATGAAAAAGGAATTTGTTAAGGTTGTTGGTATGAGACAGTCCGGAAAGATCTATGGACGAACCTATTTTGCAAACAAAACTAAAGAAGAATATATCACAAACCATATAACAGGCATGTCGCCACAAACGGACCAAACTTTGATAGGTCTTTTTTCGGCATTAACAAACGATATAGATGTTTCGGAAGATGTTATAACAGAACTGCAAGAAATTTTGGATAATATGAAAAAAAGGTTGTAAAATATGATAGTAACACCATATTCTTTTGTAACCGCAATAATTTGGTTTAGCTTGTTCATTGTGATTTCTGAAATTTTAAGGCGAAAAATAGGTTTTTCAATATATTGTAACATTAATGTTCTGATTGTTTTTATTACGTTATCTATCGCTAGATTTTGTGTTCCTATTGAGCTCGCTACAACCAAAATTGTAGACGCAACCATAATTTTTGGTTTTACCAAACATTTTATTCAACCAGCATTTACAATAGCAAATTTCAATATTAACTGGCTAATGTTACTTGTTGCTTTATGGGTAAGCGGAATAGCCTTTTGCGTTTTGATTCTTATTTCAAAAATAGCAAAAGACAAAAAGGTGTTGCAACACCTTATTTTTTCCGGAATCAAAAACGAACGAATCGAACATTTTTTTAAGTCCAACTTTCAATCGGTCGAAAAAAAATGCAACCTTGTTATATCCCGTGAGATAAAGTCACCGATGGTTACGGGACTTGTAACCCCACATATAATTCTTCCGGAATCAATATTGGAAGTTTCTGAAAACAGCTTACACAATGTTCTTACGCACGAAGTAACACACGTTTTAAACAAAGACTTGTGGGTCAAATTACTAGTTGAACTTATCTGCTGTGTCATGTGGTTTAATCCGGCAGTATATCTGTTGCGAAGCAGTATCGACAGCAGTTTGGAGCTTAGGTGCGATTATCTTTCAACCCGAAATATGAACGAGTTGGAAAAATATCGCTATCTTTCTACTATTATGATCTTTTTAAAAAGTAAATCGCCCCAAAAAACCGAACCACTTTTGTCTACAGGGTTTCAATTCTTGAGCATAACAGAGAATTTTAACATCAAACAACGTTTTAAATTGATAGGTACACCGCACAAGATATCAAAGATAAAGTCTTTTGGGTTTATATTTGCGATGTGTATCTGTTTTATTCTTTCATACATGGTTGTTTTTCAACCTAAGCATTATCCGCCAATCGAAGATTTAATTTTTTCGCAAGTTCTTACGCCAGATAATTCACATATTGTTGAAAGGTCCGATGAAATCTACTGGCTGGTAAGCGACTTTGGTTTTGAACAGCAACTTTCAAAGAATCATTTATCTAATGCGATATATTCAAAATTCCCGATAGTTAACGAAGAAATTCATAGCTAATATGTAAAAGTAACTGTTTTCCTCTCTATTTTAACGCTTTTTATAAACAATCCTCACCTTCGGTGAAGATTAGGGAAATACTCCTTGCCTCGTTTCACTCGACATTTTGCACTGTCCGTGCAAAAACGTAGTATTTCTTGTATTTCAAGCTACATCCAATATATAAAACCCAAGCATTCTAATCTGGAACGCTTGGGCTTTTTTAACGCTTGATTGCAAAGATAAACAAAATCAACACAAGAATAAAAGCCTAACTAATTTGCTTTACAAACTCTTCAAAAGGCATAGGTTTATAGTATTTATATCCCGAAAGATTGTCTACCCCTATCTTTTCCGAAATTATTTCTTGTTCTTTCGTCTCTATTTTGCTTGCTATTATCTTTATATCAAGGGCATGTAACGCCGTCATTATTGTGTCTACAAACTTCTTACCGGAATCTGTTGACGCTATATCCAAAAACACTGGGTTAAGCGTAACACTTTCGATCTTTAGTTGGGAAAACATCGCAATATTTGTACTATTGTCCCCAAAATTCGCTATCGTTATCTTAATTCCGCTAGTTTCAAGGAACTTTAAATTGTTAATTATAGTCGAGTTTTGTTGTTTAATAGATTTTGATTTAATAATTATATTTAAAAGGTCTTTTGGAACTTTATACTTTGACAAACTCTCGTAAATCCTAATCTTAAAATTCGAATCTTGAAGGTTTAAAAGTGACATACTACAAGAAAAAGAAAGACCTTTAACTTTGTCTTTCTCTACATTTGCAAGTTTTTCGCAAACATGGTCAAAGATACGATAATTAAGTTCAATAACCTTTCCGGACGTTTCAAATTGGCTTAAAAACAGTTGTGGTTGCAAGAGACCTTTTGTTGGATGCTCCCAACGAGCAAGCGCTTGTGCCCCCATAATTTTTTTTGTGTTTGCATCAATTGTGGGCATTACGTGTATCGTAAAGTCCGAAAAGTTGGTCTGTTCGATAAGTTCTCTTCCGAGCGTCGTAATTTCATATAGATTTTCTATCATCTCTTTATCGCACAACAACAAAGACTTGTTCTCTTTTTTTGCCGTGTCGACGGTATATCTTAAAATTCTAACAACATTCTTAGTGTCGTCCTCAATTAAATCAAGCTTGCAAACACCGCTTGTTATAGGAAGGCTTAAAGATTTATGCTTATATGCAAGCCAAGTTCTTATTTTATTTGTAAGGATTTCAATCTTTTCTTTTGCCTCGTGTTCGCTTTTTGAGAAAAATCTAATCAAAAGATCATTTTCAGACAAGCGTGCCGAAAACTCATCTTTGTTTAGATTGGTTGTAACTACGTTAAACACCAAACCTAAAAGCTTTTCTGCTTCTTTTTCTCCATAAAACCAGCTAACATTGGTATTATCGAAATTTAAAATGGCCACATATTGGAGATGTTTTAAACTGATTTCTTTTGCCTCTTGAAGCGTCTTTTCAAAATACGCCAAGTTTTTTATGCCACCTAAAACAACCCCTTCTCTTAGCTCTTTTTCCACAATACCAAGGTCTCTCTTGGTAGTTGAATTAGAGATCAACGTCATTACTATTAAGAAAAAAGCTATCGCAATTAATATATATATATAAGGCGGTATACTTTCGTGGTCTAGTTCTACATAATCAAGAACTAGTTCTAATCGGCTGAACTCATCAAAATTGTTAAGAACATCCTCAATATCTTGTTTTGTCTGTTGCGGTAGCGTAGCGGAATATCCAATGTGGTATTCAAGCCCTTGATAGCTAAAAAGAGGTTCGCTTAACGTTATACCATAATGCTCGGCGAGGTTTTCTCCCTCTTTTGTTGTAATTGCTCCTATAATATCTATCTGTTGATTTGAAATTAGCTCTTCGCGTTTTCCGTTGTCTTCTATATACGCTATCTTTAACCCGGTTTGCTTTTCGATCTCTTCAAAAAATTGTGGTATTATCCCTTCCCACCTACCGCGAATTTTTGCCTCGATAGGAAAGTTATCTGTACTACTTAAAACATAAATATCCCCTGTTTCGGTCATATTGTTTCGCGTTAAGTTAACAATTAACCCCGAAATACCTATTAAGGAACATACTATAACGGTTATAAGCGTTATAGTCTTTCCGCTTTTTTTCCTCATTATTACCTCTATATATCTATATCCCAGATCTTTTCAAATTAATTAAAAAAATCTACTTTTTGTCTTTGCATCTTGTTCCAAGAAAGTTTAAGCTTTTTATACTTTATAAACGCCGTAAACCTTGCATAAAACAAGATTAAACGTAAGAAAGTGTTTTCAAGCAAACAAAAAAAGAACGATCTACCAATGTCTCCCCACGTTACACCGGTGTTTGTTGTGTTAATCCGAGAGAAGAACGACGCAAGCGTCAATATCCAACCATAAAATACATATACAAACATAAACAATATCATAAACGGTATGTTTATGATTCCTATTAAAGCCGCTATTACTATCATCGAAAAACCAAAAAGTTCTATTATAGGGGAAAACAACTCATAGAGCAGATAATATATAAACGAAACCCAAAGACTTCCGCCTATCGAACTTCGAAGGATTACCCAACGATAGCTCAACAACGTTTGGAAAAGTCCTATGTGCCATCTTCTGCGTTGGTTAATATAGTCGCTTATTCGTTTTGGAACTTGGGTCCAACAAACCGCATCGGGTGCATACTTTATTTTGTATTGAAGCCCCAACGTCCTACAATAGGAATGCAGCTTAACTACAAGCTCCATATCCTCACCTATCGTGTTTGTTTGGTAACCACCGACCGCGATAACCTCTTTTTTGCGATACATTCCGAAAGCTCCCGAAATAATAAGCGTTGCATTAAGCCTATCGAACAACAAACGAGACGACAAAAACGAACGATCATATTCAAAAGCTTGCATACAAGCTACAATATTTTTTGGCATACTCGGCTTTACAACCTTGCCTTTTGCTATCTTAAGATCGTTTGCCGGACGAACAATTCCCCCAACCGCTATGACGCTGTCGTCTTCCATTGCAGGCAACATTATGTTTCGTACCGCAAATTCGTCCAACATGGTGTCTGCATCTATCGTTATTATAAACGGATACTTTGAAGCGTTAATTCCAAGATTAAGAGCGTCGGCCTTTCCGCCGTTTTCTTTGTTGATAAGCGTTATTTCTCTTCCGTTACAAACCGCTTCATATATGCTTGTAGCTGGGCTTGACTCAACTTGCATTCTTATCGGACGCTTTACTTTTAACATGTTAAATTCTTTAACTAAAACATCGTTTGTGTTGTCGGAAGACCCGTCGTTGACTACTATTATCTCAAATATATTGTAGTTAAGATCAAGAAGCGAATAGATAGTTCCGAGAATCGCCTCTGCTTCGTTATACGACGGAACAATTAACGAAACTGGAATAAAATGTTCGTTAGGCAGGTTGTTTTTAAGTTCATTTTGACGCCATCTATCATAAAGCGCAAGGCTTCCGAAAAAACAAGCCGCAAAAAGCACCGTTGAATATCCTATTAAATAAACAACAAACACAACATTAAAAATTTCAACCAGAACCGTTAGTATCTCGATTGTATTAGATGACATCAGCTTGTTTCTCTCCTTTCATATCTATCTGTTGATTTTGACGTATCCGATGTTGTTCGAGACGGTAAAACGCTATCTCCCTTGCGTATCTGTCATCTCCGGTTAGTATATCAGACATCTCATTATAGTCAAAGCCTAGCCTCTCAAGACTTATCGAGGCGTTAAGCCTTATATACCAGTCGCTGCTCGAGAGGCATTTTTTCAACAACTCGAACGTGTTACCTTCGGGATAGTTCGCCAAAGCGGTCGCACACACCGCCGAAATTTCAAAACTTCTCTCGTTTTCCTCGTCTATAAGATACTTTTCAATAATAGGTCTTGCTCTTTCGTCTTTATACTTTCCGAAATATCTTATCGACGCGATTAACATCTCTGTGTTAGCTTGCTGGCTTTTGAGTATATCAAGCATCATATCATTATGGCCGCCCTGTGTAAACCTTATAAAATTTAAAACAGCAAGTTTCAAATATGGTTTAAATTCGTCGTAGTGTTCAAGAAGTTTTTCAGCAAGAAGTTTCTTGTCTCCGTTAAACTCGACAAGCCCATCGCCCAACAATCTTGAGGAATACTTATCGTGGTTTCGGTTCAAAATTCTAAGCGCCCTAACAACTTGTTCAACCTCTCCAAAACTATATATAGTTGCAAGTACATTTTGTCGGCAATATATCGAATTTGCACGAAGATTAACAAGTAAAAAGTCTATAATCTTGTCCGAAACTTTTCCAACACCTTTAAAAACAATCCCCATTGAATAGATAAAATACACTCTAAAAAGGATACTTTTTTTCATCTGTGTTTCGCAAAGATTAGAAAACTCAGGTATAAGTTTTTCACAAAAAACATTAACTTCCTGCTCAGTATACATTTTCCTAACCTTTTCAATAGCTCCGGTCAAGGCTATTAATCCGCCAAGACGTTTGATTTTTTTTAAAGACATATCTTTAACAGCTTGGTCAAGGTCTATATTCGGGTTTTCTTTTAATAGGTTTATTTGATTTTGGGCTTGTTTGAAAGCTTTGTATGTCGAATTAAAAAGCCTTGTGTCATTTATATGCCTAATCGGAATAACAATAGCACAAAATAACATAAGCGCCGAACAAATGGCTATATAAGAATATATAGCAATCTCGATATTCATCGAATCCCCTCCTGTGTCCATGCTTGTTTAATAATGTCGTATGATTTTTTTAAACGTTCCTCATATGACACTAATCCGTTCCAACCATTAAGCTCGAAAAAATCCATTTGTATACGTTCTTTGTTATCAAGGTCGGAAACCCCAACGTTTATCCCATCAATCGTTATCTCTTCAACGCCATAGACCGGATAGTAGTCATCATGAACCTTCATTTCGGAAGGATCAGAAAAGTTAAGAAGTTGCCACGGTATACGTATCTCGACCGCCTCGTCACCAAAACAAAAATCAGCAAGCGAATTATATTTGGTTGAATTAGGGTTTGCGTTTCCGTGTGTTAGTACACCTGTGTCAAAAACATTAAGCAAGTTTAAATCAGCATATTGTTCAAGTTGCAAAGTAATATCAATAGTTGGATCCAGCGCTTTGTTGGCAACAACGCGTATCGGAACAAAGTTATTGCCTGTCGCGCTTGTTTGATAAACATAGGGGTTTACCGTTGATATAAACTCTTCATAGTTCGCCCTTGCGGCTTCATAACGTTCTTGAACAACAACCCTTGAGTTGTCCGCTCCGTCGATATAAACAAGAAAATCGCTCGCTTCAGACATTCTTAGCCCATTTGTGCGAACAGTAAAGCTTCCGGTTTTCGGAGTTACGTCGATTGGAATAACTATAGGAGTTTCTGGCTCTACAGCTGTTGCCATAAAGTATATATATCCCTCGTCATATCTTATCGACAAAGAATATTCCCCCGTTTGCGTTACAACATCGTCGTCGTTCCATTCCGAAATGTCGCCGTCGACGTAACAAACCTCTCCACCATCGCTTGTATCAAAAGCCAAGATTCCGTTAGCTTGATCTTTCGATTGCGTATCGAACCAGTATAATTGACGATTTGTGTTGGTTGCAAAATCGGTGTTCCACGTTGTTCTTGACCAGTTGTCCTGCCAATTGGCTATCAACGCCCCATTACAACCGCTGTCGATAAATTCATTATAACTCTCAACAAGCTGTTCCCCTTGTTCCGTTTCCGTTAATCTTTCCTCTTCAAGACTACCAGTCGTAATCACATCTACTACTCTAGCCGTGCTAAATCCATAACTCGTTACGACTACCGGCACGTTGTGAAAAAGATTTAGAAACTCGACATATCCTCCGTATATACTCTCGGGATCAATCTGTTGGATGATATCGATATGTTTTCTAACGTCGTTATCGCTTAAACATATAAGAAAATCTTCAAGCCCTGCTCGCATCATGTATCCGGCAAAGATTCCCGATTTTACTTTTTCACTTGGCAATATATTCTCGACATTCATCGAAACTATTTTTCCCAGTTGGAGTTGAACGGTATAGGTGTATTCTAAAGGATCGGTGTAATAACTGCTGTTAAACGTCACAAGACGTTGTGTATCGAAACGCTCGGCCTCATATTTCATCAAAATATCCATTATGTTTGCGATAAACACTTCGGTTTTAGTAGCGCTTTCAGCCGAAGAAAAATATTCCCCGACATAGGAACTTGGGAGTTCATTTTTGTTGTCTGTATACGCGACGGTATATGGCGTCCACTCGTTCCCAAGGATATACCCGATCGTCCACTGTGAGACATCTACAGTGTACCTTCCGCTAGCTTCCATTCGACCCAAAGAAAACGGGGCTTCTCCGTGTACCGCGTTAACCGTTCTGTGTATGTCCTCGGTAAACTCATCATACGTTCCATAAAAATCGTCGCTATTGTTTGCGTCATATCCCGAAAGACGTATCCCTTGCAAAAGATAAAGCGGGCTGTCACCCGTCATATTATGATTGTAAAGCGCCGAATAAAAATCGCTGTCCATCAATCCGTCGACCGTTATTGTATTAGCGCCCATATCGGCAATCTGCCGTAACCACTCGCTGTATTTTTGCTCCGAAACAGCATATGATGTTGAGTATTGTCCCGGAACGACGCTGTCTAACACAACCCCTTTAAGCTCTAACGCTTTTGGCGTTTCCCCTGTATTATCAAATATACCATTTGAATTTGCGGAATATAAAGCTTTTATCTCTGCGCGAGGGGTTAAGTCTATATAAAAATTTTGGTACACCACAAGATACTGCCAAGTTAGAACCAACAAAATAAATCCGCAAAAAATGTATATAAATTTTTTCATTATTCAACAATCCTTTAATGGAATAGTTTGATCTTGTTATTTATCAAAAACAGATTCAAACGATTAAATATATACTACTTAATTTGAAGTATAATATTTGGTTCTCGAAGTTGCACAATACTGTTTAAGTCCTTCGATGTGTTGGTCGAGCCATCGTCCACGTTCGATCATAAACGTCTCCAGTTGTTGAATGGCTTCGGTATAACTTGTCGAATTTCGGTCGTCACCCATGAGTTTGTTATAGTTGTCAAGTCTTGAAGGATCAAACGAATAACCCCAAACTTCAAAGTTAAGTTGTGAATCCTGCTCTAGAAATGCCGTAGTTTGATCGATAAGTTCAAGAATTTTTTGTTCGTTAAGAATACCTACCGTCCGAAGTTCTCGGTATCGCTCGATAACTTTATCGACAAAATACGGGTCTTTCATAAGCATTGTATACCAAACCCTGTCATAGTAGAGATATCCTTCGGTATCGCTTCCTGGAACCTCAACATAATAATGATCAGCCGCGTTGTTAAAGTCCCAAAGCGGACTCATAGTTAATTTTCCGCCAAGATCTTTGTAAAGATAAGTCGACCTGTTAGCCATGTCGTTGATAACCGCAAATTCGTTAATTATATAATAGTCGACAAACGAATCAACGTTTATATGGGCGCGATAGCCCTTTTCCGGATCGTCAAAATCATAAGAGTAAAGAGCTTTTTCAAATTCGCTGACATCGTTTGCAATGTAATCCAGAAATTCCTGTGTTTGATTTTGCACTCCTGGGTAAACAACGCTCAATATTGTAAGCTGTTCAAGGTTTTGAGTATACCTTGTAAACGTCTCAACCGGCTTTGTTGTGTCGGATTTGTCGAGCTCTACAATATAGCTTGTGACATCTCGTCTTGTTGTAAACGATGTTAAGTTAACCCTGTCGTTGTCCGCAGCGACAGTTTCCATCATTAAATAAAGTCCGACATACTCGCCATCCATAAAAACTTGGCAATATCGCATATCGGGGGTCTCGGGATACAGCTCACCATATAAATTAAGATAGACATAGTTTCTTATTAAGGTTTTATCTAAAAAAGGTCCATACAGCGCCCATTCATCATATCTCCCCATGCCCATGACATCTACGTTGCTTTCAAGTCCCTCTTGGTCGACAAACTCTATCTTATAACTTTTTTTGTCGTAGTATCTAGACGAGTTCCCCCTTATACGCAAGTTTATATCGCTTTGAATTGCGGGGGTATCGCTTAGTTGATTGTATTCATTTTTCTCATCAAAAATTGTTATATCTGCCGAAATTGTCGTTTCGCCGTCATAGTTCAAGGTATAACCAACCTCGGTTCCTTGGGGGTTTACAATTGGTAGCCCCGGAATTTCCTGTCCGCCTGTTTCTATCGAAACTATAGGAAGTTTTGTATTAAACTCGCCTTCTACAAATGTAGCTTCGTCTGGGACAACCTCAAGGTGTTGATAGTACCTCGAAATGTTATTTCTCTCAACGATATAGTTGTATGATTCGGCAATTTCAGCAACTACTACAGAAACAACCGCTACAACTATAATTGATATTATTAAAGGTAATCTTTTTAACATCTATACGAAGTCCGCCCTTTCTTTGCGAAATTTAATCATGCTTATGAATTAATTTTTTCTAGCTTCCTATATCGTCGTTTTGCGTAACAAGGTTTAGATAGTGGATTCCTTCAAGCTCATATATCTTATCCGATACCGTCATTTTGTCTTTCTCGGCTTTGGCAAGTGTTCCGCTTGAAATCTCATAGATAACCTCTACGTGGTCTTCCGTCATGTTTTTCACGCGAAGTTTTGCATCTTTGTTAAGCACAGAAAATATAACCGCCTCCACTTTTGGCGCCGCTTCACGAGTCGAGCGAACGATTAGTAATAATCTATCGTCGTTTTTGATTGCGCCAAAAACAAGAAGTATTAAAAACACCGCCGAACTTCCAACCGCCGCTATCGTGAAATCTCCCGCTCCGCAACAAATACCTACTATAATCGTCCAAAATATATATGCTGTGTCGCGCGAGTCTTTAATCGCAGTTCTAAAACGCACAATCGAGAGCGCGCCGACCATTCCCAAAGACAACGCAAGGTTGTTGCCTATAACCATCATAACCGAACCAGTTAAAACCGTTAAAACCAAAAGCGTCACGTTAAACTTTTTGCTGTAGACCGCTCCGGCGTGTGCTAATTTGTAGGAAACTGTTATAAGAAACCCCAATCCCACACAGATTAATATTCTTAAAATAACCTCTTCAAAAGATAGTGTTCCAGCTTCTTGGAAAATCGCTTCTAATAACTGTTGCATAAGTTACCCTTCCTTTTTAAAAACTTAAATATTAATTTTATTTTTTTAATCTAAAACCTTCCGGCGCTGTATTTCCCTGCCGCAATAGGGCTTGCGTTTGCGTTTTCTATCAAGTCTTTAATATAACTTAACAGAAAACCATCATATTTAACTTCCATTATAACGGTAAATGGATCAAACGCCGGCTTAAGTGGCAAACATTCCGAGAAAAAGTCCTTAACGCTTCCAGAGCAGTTGACGTTTTGGTCGAACGTTATTCTTATATTGTTTTCTTTTGCGACATATGCTTTTCGCGTATATTCTATAATCGCTTTAGGGCGATAAAATTGACGACTCATAAGCCCGAAACATTCGGCGGCAAAATCAGAATTGTACGATAAAAGGCTTGTATAGTCCCCTTCAATACAACTTTGTACATCTTGTCGGCTTATTTTAATCGACCTTTTACGTTGTTGTACCCCTTGTTTTTGTTTCATCTCAAGCGAAGCAAACTGGGCGTTAGCATCATAACACCTAAACCTTATCTTTCTACGCGGATCGGTTCCGTATTCTTTTTCAAAAAAATCGTTATCGTTTAAAGTATCATAATAAAGGGAACGTATCATGTATCCGTTTTCACCGTTGTGTGTATCTTGATGTAGCAATTTTGAAAACGCATCTGCCAATTGATAGTATTGGATAACGGTAAGTTTGTATTTTATCTCGCGTCTTAAAACCTGTTGCACCGTCTGCCTCCTTTGTTGTTTGTTAAATGATTGATTGGAAATTAGCTATACCTAATATCGCTTTTACTCGGAAATTTCGACAAGACTGTCATAGTGGTGAAACGAAAACGAAAGATCATTAAAGTTAAGTTCGCTATCAAGAAGCTTAGCAAGTTGTTCCCAAGCCCCTAAAACAACCTCTACTCCGTCGCCATAGTAGGTGTTGTTTTCGGTTAGCCCGTGATCCCCTGGCGGCTGTAGTTCTGAAGCGTTTATAAGATGTTTTTCATAAACCTTTGCATACTCCGCTTCACGCAAGATCCTTTCATACTCTCGGTCAACAAAATAGTTCATAACACAAACCGAGTCGCACGAATTTTTTATAATATCTCGAAGTTCTGGAAGCTCATCCCAGTTAGCCGATGTGCAAACAATTACTTCAAAGCCATAGTTTTTTGCGTATTGATATGAAAGATTTATGTTTTGAGCAAACTCCTCCATCACCTCTTCTTTGTTGTCGTCGTATTCATCAAGTCCCGATGGTTCTATATCCAACACAACCCCAGAAACGTTGCCCAAAGAATTTGCGCGGTCTATAACATCATAGACCTTTTTAATGTTTTTACTCTTCGCCCAAGAAGGATCCCCCGTTAAAACATATACCTTAATATCCTCGTCGTTCATCGCTGTTATAAAATTAATTATATCGATGTCATCAACGTCGCTACTAAACCATTGATAGATCGAACCGATATTGTAGTTTTTAAGCGTCGAAACAACTTCACCTAATTTTTCCAGCTCGAAAACGTCGTCGTGCCACGAAAAAACCGAATGTCTTAAATCTTCGCTTTGTGATTTTTCGATATTGTTAACCTGTTCTGACACCGCCGTTTCGGGAAAAATCTCTAACGATTCTCCGTTTAACGGGTTGTAACATGCCGTTAAAAACACGACAACCACGACAATAGCTATAACCCCAAGTTTTTTATACATATCATACCTACTTTTATAA
>CAYJFO010000047.1:0-13546 GCA_964369645.1 uncultured Oscillospiraceae bacterium
CCAAGCATACCCGCCGCCATAATTATTACAAAATAAATAGCGGTAAAGATACCTATGTTGATAAAGTCTTTGCCTTGTAGTTTGTTATTCATACAAATTCCTCCGAAAATTTAGTAAGTTAGTTTAAACTAACTTTATGTAGTTTATCATCTTACCCGCTGTCTTTCTATGCCCATTTAGCATTTTAGCCACAAATAGCATTAAACTGTTGCGTTTGACTGTCGATGTTAAATGATATAAAATATAATAAATTTACAAAAAGCGAGCGTATATATGGAGATAGACTTTAAAAAATTTAAATTTTCCGATGAAAACGGAGAGATGCAAACCAAAAAAGGGTTAAATAGCAATCGTTTTGTTTTAAATAGCGAAAACAGCGATTTTAACGCCAACTACTACCCAGTATTTGAAGGTATGTTTATTTGCTTTTACGATATTAGCGCCTTAGAAATTACGAGTAACAGCAACGAAAACTATGAAAATTTAATGCAGTTTAATTATTGTGTAAATGGGAGAATAGAACTTGATTTGGAAGGCGGATTTAATGTTTGCTTAAAACAAGATGATTTTTGTTTAAGCAAGGAATCATCAAAAATGCCGTTTTTCTTTCCGACAAAAAAATATAATGGCATAACTATTTATTTTGATGAAACTATGTTTTACAAACAAAACAAAGATTTGCTTAAGTTGTTTGAGCTTGATTTTTTAAAACTATATGATGTTTTTCTCCAACAACATAATACTATTATTTTAAAGGCTAGCAATGAGCTCAAAACATTAATGATGGCATTATGGGAAAACAGGGCAAACTTGACCAACTTTGAGTTGAAACATAGCGCTTTAGAGATAATAAAAGTTTTAATAAACCATTCTGTTTCCAATAAAAAAACGCACACATACTATACTAAAACTCAAGCACAAATTGCAAAAAGAACCGAAGAGATACTAACAACTAATATTAGCAAACATATTCCTATAAAAACGCTTGCGGAAAAATTCAACATAAGCGAAACGGGAGTTAAAAACTATTTTAAAGCTGTTTACGGCGAAAACATCTCGATATATTTAAGAAAATATCGAATGAAAAAGGCGTCTCAAATGTTGATAGAAACAAATCTGTCGGTAGGGGAAATCTCGAGCATGATAGGATACACAAAACAAGGGAAGTTCGCCGAACTGTTTCGTAAGCAGTATTCATATTCCCCTCTTGAATATCGAAGGCAAAAACACCTAGAAAAAGAAAAGCCTTAAAAAGGAGAATGTAAAAAAATGACTGAATATATTAAAGTGAAGGTTGACAATATAGCCCAAAGTCTTTTTATAAGCTATTATTAAATCTAAAGGTTACCCGTTACAGGAAAAATTTCTTTACTGTTACAACGCTATGAGAATCGCAAAGGTTGTATTTGAAAATGGAATTGATATAAACATATTTGAACTAGTAAAAGAAATGAAGATCCCCGCGATATTTATTTCGGGTATCCACGATTTAAGCACACCGACAATTTTAGTTGAAAGTTTTTTTAATAGTCTTATCGCTCCAAAAAAAGAGCTTATTGTTTTAAAAAACTCTGCACACATGCCCCAACTTGAAGAATACAGAAAATTTAATGAAATTCTGATAAACGCTAAATTCAAAAGCTAAAGTGCCAAGATTTATAGTTAAACCACTTGAAATTAAAGAGCTACTTTTTAAAATTAGGGCATTAAAGACAAGTTTATAACTTGTCTTTTTTTGCGCATCACTCATTTTGCTCTAAATAATGCTACTGGCAAAAAACCGGCGACACCTCTTTGCACAGCTATAAAATCTTGCTTATGAGGTTTAAGTTTTGTTAGAGATACCCAAGCTGTTTTTTAGGAAACCTAAGTAAAATTTAGGCTCCTAACTGCTTGTATGATGAAAAACCCCGAGGATATTTATTTGCAGTTCATTCAAATAAAGCAATAATCCGAACCCATCACCAACAGGAAAAACCTGTCGGGATTGGTTTGGATTATGTTTATCTGGTGAGAGTGCTGTTACAGCAACAGCGACATTCCGACTTTTTCAAGACAATAGAAAAACGCCAGACCCAAAATCAATGGGTCTAGCGTCACACTGGTGCGGTTAGCGCTATATAACTTATCAAAAAAACCTTAAACAAAGGGTTTTTAGGCTGTCAAAGGCAGTATTTACGACAAATAGCTATACAATAAATAAAAAATCCTAATTAATTTCTCCCACTTGACAATTTAATACACTCCATACTCCAATGCGGTTTCTATCATAACCTTGAAGTTTTGCAACGTCAATGGTTTAAGTGGTGAATTTATCGGTGTTGATGTAGGCATAAGTATAAACTTTCCTCCGGGTTTACCTTCATGTATCGCAGCTTTAACAAGTTCGCGTATACGTTCGGATGGTGAACCTTCAAGCTCATGCAACTCTATATTACCAAACAACACCAACCGATCTCCAAAGCGTTGTTTTACCTCAGCTAACGTTATGTCTCCATCGGGTGGTGATTCTATTGGGTCAATACCATCCGCGCCACTTTTGATGACCTCACCCAATATCCCGGACACATTGCCATGCGAATGAATACGTACAAACGCTCCGGCTTTTTTAAGTGCTGCAATCATAGGTGTCAAAAACCGTGTGCATAACTCCGGGAACATTTCGTTTGGAAGATAGGGTGGCGTACAATATTCAGGGCCATAAATTCTGATCATTACATCACTCAAATCATGTTTACACACTTGCTCGATAATTTTCATTTTATGATCAAACAATTTTTCCATCAGTTGTAAAACAAGTTCTTTGTCTGTGTATAAAAATATGAGCAAATCAGTCATTCCTATTAAATCTGCGGCATCGCTTAGTGGGTCGGAAAAATCAAGCAACATAATACCGTTATCACCCAACTCAGTTTGCTTTTCAAAAAACTCTTCCATGCAAACTTTAGGTTCCGGAAGTGTTAGTTTTAAAAAGTTTTCAATGTCATCTTCATCTTTAATAAAATGCTCAGTTCGCCAAAGAGTATGCACGTCATACGATTGTTTAGTTTGCATACCGAAATCTCCAACCTCTGTATGCCACAAAATATTGTCGATTGTGTAACCATTTTGTTCAACTATTGAATGCTCAACATTTACATTATCATAATTCACTTTTGGCGGATACATTAAAATGCAGTCGGTTTTTTCACGTATAAACTGCATAAGTTCAGCGTAGCTATCGTCTTTATTATACCATGCGTCAAAATCATACCCGCACAACTCATAACACGAGATAGGCACACGATCTATCTTTTCACCCCGCAAGCAAGCAAGCAACCTTTGTTTAGATGTCATTGAAATTAGTCCTCCGATTTTGTAGTTTTAGATATTCCTTTGGTGTTTTATCATATTTCTTTTTAAAGCATTTGCTAAAATAATTAGGGTCAAGATATCCCACTTTTTCCGCAATTTCGTGAATCGAATAGCATCCTTCATCTAATAAATCTTTTGCTTTTGCTAGGCGGACACCCGTAAGATATTCAATCACAGAAACACCGAAACTTCCTGTGAAAACATTACTTAGATAGCTGCTGTTAACATAGGTTGCCCGTGCAATATCCTCCAACCTTAAACCACTGTCAGAGTAGTGTTTCAAAATATATTCTTGGGCTTTTTGAGCATGTAATGAAAGTGTTCCACCCGTATTCACTGCTGCCATCGATTGTTCGGCGAGTTCACTAAGGTATTCTACTGCATCTTCTGCTTTTTTAAATTTCATTAATATAGACTGATGATGCCTTTGAGCTTCATATAAAGGGGCAACTCGCAGATTATATTCATTTGCATATTCGATCAACGTAGAAATCACAAAAAACGCCACACTAAACAGGTTATCATAGCTGTTTAGTGATAAAACGTGTTCATTCACCAATTGGTTGATATATCGACTAACCTCGTCCCCCTCTCCTCTTCTAAGATGCATAAGCAGGTCTGTGCGTTTTAAAGAAAGCAACCGCAATGCACTGGTTTCAACGGTGAAATCGTTATCAAACTCAGCAATATCATTTTTTCCGAAAAATCTATTATATCGCTCTGAATAATCCGCTTGCACCATAAGGTCCGGAATCTGCTCTGAAAAATTCCCCAAAGAACTTATGCCAACAGCAATTTGCAAGTTAACGTGTTCACGCATAAGAATGCACAAACGCTCACACAGACGCTTAACCTCTTCAAGTTTAAACTCTGAATCTCTATATAAAAGCGAATACAATGTTGACGGCCCCGCCGAAAAACTCAGCAATGAAAAATCACAAAAAATCTCTTCCGTTACATTTTTTAAAGCAAAGCGCGCAAGCTCTGTTTCACTATCACGCCAGATATTAGAACGCTCCAGAAATATTTCTGATGCTATCATCAAAAAATTTGATTGCAGCGGGAAATCATGTCGCTTACATTCTGCGGAAATTGCGTCACGACTTATGTTGCCAAGTGCCACATCTTGCACAAAATGTAACTGCTTTAATTTGGTATGCTTAACGTTTACATATCGAAGGTGTGATTGCTCGTCCAACTGCTCGCGGCTGTTTTCGATAGCATTAACCATATTCTCCAGTGTTTTTACAAGCTCTTGCTCGTTAACAGGTTTCAACAAATATGCATCTGCGGCAAGATGAATGGCTCGAACGGCAAATGCAAATTCATCATGTCCTGATATTATAATCACCCTAACCTGTGGCAGCTCTTTTTTAATTGCTTCTATAAAATCAAGGCCGTTTAAAATCGGCATATTAATATCTGCAAGAATTATATCCGGTTGATGCTTGCGCGCTAACTCGAGAGCCTGTGCACCGTTAACCGCTTGAGCACAAATATTTAACCCCAAAGAAGTCCAATCCACGCTCATAGCGAGAGCACGGCGAAAAGCCAATTCGTCATCGGCGATAAGCACACTATACATACACACTACTCCTCCCCAAAACACATTGGTAAGTTTATTGTGAATTTGCTAAACTTATTTTGTTCACTCTCGATTTTAAGGCCATAGTTATCACCGTACATCAATTTTATGCGATGTTGAACGCTTGCCACACCAAACCCTTCTTTTTCAGAAATATCTAAATTCTTCTGCAATTTTTCCAAAGTATGTTTGTCCATACCTTTCCCGTTGTCAAAAACCTCAAGGATAAGTTGGTCACCTTCACGACGAGTTGAAACACACACTTCACCCCCTGTTGGCGATTCCTTTATTCCGTGATATATTGCGTTTTCAATCAACGGTTGAAGCGTAAACTTTGGAAGCAAACAAGAATGAAGGCTTTCATCTTGTTCAATTTTATAACTTAAAATGGGTGTGTAGCGCAATGTTTGTATGTCTAAATAACTGCGTGATAAACGAAGTTCCTGCTCTAGAGTTATGATATGCTCTCCGCGACCTAGAGATTCACGATAGAAATCGGCAAGATTATGAACAAGAGATATCGCAACTTCAGGTTCATTAATTTTGATGTAAGAAGCGATGTTCTCCAATATATTATATAAAAAATGTGGTTTTATTTGTGCTTGAACAAGCCGCACTTCCAACTCTTTTTTCTGATTTTGTTGTTCCGAGATATCGACAATCAACTCATCAATAGTGTCAAGCATCTCATCAAACGATTTCGCAAGTTCGCCCAGTTCATTTTTTGCACGAAAGTTAACGCGCGCTCCTCGTTGTCCTTTGCGAACAGATTTGGTAGTTTGCAAAAGGGTTTTAATTGGAAGTGATATTGTTTTTGAAAGCAAAAAAGCAAAGACAACTGCAACAGCTGTGCAAGCAATGCCCACAAGAACCACCGCATTTTGTAGATCGGAGATTTCTTCTCTATATGCCCCTGTGGGATATAAATTAACAATGGTAAGATCATAGTTTTGCAAGTTTTGCGAAGTCATGAAAAGGTCTTCATTTTGATATCTGACAAAATCCCCCTGATCAAAAAAATATCTATCTACGCTTTCACCTATAAGATTTTCATGCGAGGCGCTTAAAATCACACCGTTTTTGTCTGACATATATACTATGCCACTGTCTTGTTCTTCATCTGCGAAATATGCTTGCCATATATATGATTCTTCTAAATAAATAGCAACTGTCCCGATTCTTTTGCCTGTAACAATGGAACGAACTCGGTCCAGATAGACAAGGTAGTTGATTTCTTTTCCATCTTTAATGCTACTTTGTGCCACAAAAATTCTGTCCAGGTCACTTGCGTGAAATTCATCCAATGTTTGTTTCGATACCAAGGCTGATGTGCTTTCAAAAACAATCTGCTCGCAGTTATTGTTGTATAATTCGAACCCCACATCCCTGTTCAGCACAACAGAATAGTATTGACTTTCCTGTTTAACCAACATCGAATGATGAACCCATTGTGCGTCAGATTGTGTGTTCACCACATCTTCTTTTTCCAGCAAATACTGAACCGATCCGTTAATCTGCATTAAGTCCCCATATGATTCCATCTCGCCGATAATCAACTCTGTATTTTGTGCAATCAATGAATTGTGAAGCGTATCAACACGGTTGTGCACCTGCTCTTTGAAGCTTTCTACCAAAATCGCATGAATGAGATATGAAACAAGCACAAAAAAAAGTAAAATCAGCGCGATGTAGGAGCTTAACATCATAAATTGGATGGATGAATTTTTAAGTTTATTTTTCAAATTTTCAAACATCCATTTCATATAATTAAACTCCTTACAAGTGGTTTTATTTAAGAATTGCCCCCGCAGTGAAGGCTTTCTCAATCTGTTCGCTGAAGATTAGATATAAAATGATAACCGGCAAGCTTGAAACGACCATCGCCGCCGCAATCATTCCCCATTCGTTTGTTCCCATATTGACAAAAAAACCTTGAATCCCCACCTGTAAAGTTTTCAGATCGTCCGAGCGAATAAGTATATCAGCAAGGAAAAAATCATTCCAAACAATCATGAAATCAACCACCGCTCTTGTGAACAAAGCAGGTTTAACACATGGCAAAATTATGGAGAAAAACGAACGATATATGCTGCATCCATCTATACATGCGGCTTCTTCCAATTCTTTTGGAAGCGAACGCATAAACGCAAAAAGCATCATAACAGTTCCTGCGATTCCAAAAGCTACATACACCAAAATTAAACCCAAACGAGTGTCTTTTAGATTTATGGTTTGAAGTATAAGATATATTGGAACAATTGTTACAGATGATGGTATAACAAGACCCAGCACGATATAATTCATTACAAATGAATTTATCTTAGTATTGAAACGCGCCAAAAAGTAAGCCAGCATACTACCCAACAACAATATCATAATAACTGAAACAGATGCGTAAAACAAGCTGTTGGTGAAGTACACCCCAAAATGGAACTCACTCAATGCGTTTGGATAATTCTCAAACATAAGTTGTTCGGGAAATCCAAGTGGGTTAGTATAAACTTCTTCTGTTGTTTTAAACGAAGTTAAAACCATCCAAAGCATTGGAAGCAAAAATGTGATTCCTACTATCGTGAAAAAAACAGAAAATAAAATTGTAGATAGTTTTTTGCGTGGTTTTTTTTGTTGCAAAATAATTTGTTTCACTTTATTTCCTCACATTTCTATCTTGTTTCGTGCGACAAATCGATTAATAACAAATGATATCACCACACACTGTATTAAGTGCAACATTGCGATAGCGCAACCACGACCAAAATCCATACCTTTAAATGCGTTGTCATATAAAAAGTATATCGGCGTCATCGAAGCATCTCCCGGTCCGCCTTTTGTCAGCATCAAAACATGGACATACAGCGACATGCTTCCTAAAACTGAAATTAGAAGAACATATTTTATTACATCTTGGAGCAAAGGAATAGTTATGTAAATAGCACCACGTATAGGGCCTGCACCATCAATAAGGGCGGCCTCATAGTATGAAGATGGAACAGCCTTTAACCCGGCATAAAACAACACCATATTAAAACCTATGTACTGCCATATAAACACAAATGTGACGCATGCTAACGCTGTGTTCTCATCAGTTAACCAATCGTTTGCAAGATGATCAAATCCTATAGTTTCCAACAGAGTATTCAGCAAACCCCATTGTGGGTTGAATACCCCTGTAAACATCTGTGCCAAAACTGCTACAGACAATATTGAAGGAATGAAGGACACAATTTTGAAAAAACGGCGTGTTCCTTTTGTCTGCGCATTTAAAACAAGGGCAAAAATAAGCGATATTGGCAACCCTATAAATGTCGATGTTAACGCAACAGACCACACGTTTATGTTGGTTGTCCAAAATCGTTTGTTTGTCAAAACCCATTCAAAGTTTTCAAAAAAAACCCAACCACCTGAACTCGCACCATTGTGATCTTGAAAACTAATAAACAGTTGTGGAATAAGCGGAAATACAACGAATGCGGTATAAACCAACAAAGCCGGAAGCGCAAACACCAACATTGCTTTTTTTGAATAAAACTTTTGCATAATGCTCCTTTTAACACCATTACTCCGCTGTTAGACAGTCGAAGTAATGGTGTTACGTTTAATATTTTACTCTATTCGTCTTCAAGCTCATCCAGTCTAACAACTTCAACCGCTTCACAAACTTCTTGTGCCGTGGCGTTGCCTAACATCAGCTGACTAGCTTGTAAAGTAAGTTCAGTCAATGTTTTCGGGGTGTAGATGAATGTAACGCTTGGCATTTTGTTTTCTGCTTTTTCAAAGTTATCAAAATTCTTTTGTGCTAACTCAGAAATATCGGTAATTTCCACACCTGTGTCTAATGCTGTTGGTGTTTTTTGTTGCTCGTTAAAGAATAGAGCCTCTTGGAATGTGCAAACTTCCGCAACTTTCACCGCGGCTTCAGCAAACTTAGTGTCCGCAGAAACGCCATATCCGGCAAGCGGGCCACCCCAAGATTGGATGTAATTACTCATGTCAATTTCAGAACTGATATCAGGAATGTCAATGAAGTCTACGTCTGGATCTCCTTCAAGATCAGCGATTGTCCATGTAAACATGAAATACATAGGAACTTGTTTTGATGTAAATAGATTAAGTGATGTTCCGAAATCCATCTGGGTGCTTCCTTCCGGGAAAGCTCCAACACTAACTAGTTTTTCGATTTTCGCAAATGCATCAACAACTTTAGGATCGGTAAATCCGATTTCTCCATTATAGAAATCTATAACTGTTTGTGGGTCTACACCTGCAGCGAAATTTTGCCAAAGGAACGAATGTGCCGGCCAACCTTCAGAAAGGAACGAGCTCATCGGAGTAATTCCAAGTGCGACAAATTGTTCGCAAACCGAAATAAGTTCATCATACGTTTCAGGATATGCAATGCCGTTATCTTCAAACATCGATTTGTTTACAAACAGACGCGGAGTGAAATAGCTGTCTGCCCCACTGTTTAACGTATATATAGCGCCGTCTTTCCAAGGCTCAATCGGTGTTTTGACAACGTATTTGTCAACAAATCCACTTTCGGTGATATAACTTGTCAAGTCAAGCGCATTTCCACCATTAACAACCGGCAATGTTGCCGCCATTGAGTTAGTGTAAAACACATCCGGCATGTCATCGGTCGCATTATAAGTATTGATTTTTTGCAGATCAACATATTCTTCAATCTCGATTTCATAGTCCGGGAATTCTGCTTCTAGCGCAGGAATGATATATTCCTCATTCATCTGTTTTCTGGCATCATCGGCGGCAGAAAGCAAAACGCGAAGTTCAACCTTTTCTTCCGTGTCCACAGAGTCTGATGGTGCTTGACCACAACCAACAAGAGCCAAACTGCCAAGCGCCACTATTAGTGCAATAATTCTTTTTTTCATAGTAATTCTCCTTATTTATTTAGCTTTTAAGCTTTGCTTGTACGTATCGTAACACAGATTTTTTTAAACAAAAAGGAATATTTTTAGACAGTTGGGAAAATTTTTAGATAGTATAACTTAGCTATTTACATATTCATTATAATGTTTTAGAATATCCACACCAACACGAAAATTACTACGGAGGAAATAACATGAAACCAATAAAAGCAATATTAATCGGTGCAGGCCAACGCGGCCGTTCAGTTTATGGACAGTATATTTTAAACCATAACGATGACATTAAAATTGTCGCCGTATTTGAACCGAATGATGAACGTCGAGAAGCTGTAAAAATTGCTCATGGGTTGTCCGACAACCAATGTTACACAGACTTTAAAATGCTTGAAAACACTGAAATCGAAGCAGACTGCGCCATAATAGCCACACAGGACAACTACCATATGCCGGCGGCAACGCTTGCGCTGAATAAAAATTATCATCTTCTTCTTGAGAAACCGATAAGTAAAAACGCCAATGAGCTTTTGGAATTGCAGGCAAAAGCAAAGAAAGCTAATAAAATAGTCACAGTATGTCATGTTTTGCGCTACACGCCTTTTTTTGTTAAGGTGAAACAACTGATTGATAGCGGTGACATCGGTGATGTTGTATCTGTATCTTTAATAGAAAACGTTGGATATTGGCATCAAGCACACAGCTTTGTTCGCGGAAACTGGAACAAAAGCGAACAAACCAGTCCCATGATCCTTGCAAAATCTTGTCACGATATGGATATTCTATCTTGGATTGTAAACAGCAGTTGCAAATCTGTTTCATCTTTTGGGTCACTTATGCATTTCAACGCTGAACATGCACCTATTGGCGCAACAAAATATTGCTTTGACGGATGCCCACATCTTAAAACTTGTCCGTATAGCGCCGAAAAAATATACATCTATGGCACAGGTGTACACATGCCTATTATACGCAAGGTGGTCAGTTTAACCGCGACCGATCAATCTGTTCGCGACGCACTAAAGAACGGGCCATATGGGCGTTGTGTCTACCATTGTGATAACGATGTTGTAGACCATCAAGTTGTTAATCTATGTTATGAAAGCGGTGCAACTGCTGCGTTCACTATGTGCGGTTTTACGCAAGATGGAGGAAGAACCATCAAAATCATGGGTACCCATGGCCAGATTGTTGGTGATGTAGAAAAAAACACTCTCTCACTCTCTCGCTTTGGAGATGAAAAATCGGACACATATGATATATATGCTCCGCAAGAAGGCCACAGCGGTGGTGATGTGGCGCTTATGGATGATTTCATCTCTCAACTACGTCAGCAAATAGATGGGCGCAGCAGTTTAGAACATTCTATTGAAAGCCACCTTGTTGCACTTGCAGCCGAGCTTTCTCGCACAACCGGAAAAACCGTCGAGATGTCAGACTTTGTATAAAAACACTGTTACTTTTTATTTTCATGGTATTTCAGAACATAAGGCAAACAATACTTATATCTTATAATTAATATGGAGAATCACCTATGTATGCAGCTACAACATCGGCAGCAAAACAAAACATTTTGAAAACAGTTCGGTTTGAAAAACCGGAATATATACCAATGACATTTCACATTAATGAAGCCTGCTTTGACTCATATAACCCCGAGGATTTGTTTGAGTTGATGGAGCGACATCCATTTTTATTCCCGAATTTTTCTGCACCAAAAAATTTTGTTAAAAGCTATGCATTTAACGCAAGAAAAGACGCCCCATATAAAGATGATTTTCATTGTGTTTGGGAAACAAGTGTTGACGGAATAGTCGGAACTGTGCTTCAACATCCGCTCGCCAACTGGGATGACTACAACAACTATGTGTTTCCCGATCCTGAAAAAAGCAACGGTTTACATAGCATCAATTGGGATGAATTTGAAAAGCAGTGCAAAAAAGATAAAGCCGCAGATATTATGACCTACGGCGATTTAAGGCACGGGCATACATTTTTGCAACTTTGTGATCTGCGTGGCTATGAGGCGCTTTTATTTGACATGATGGACGAAGAACCGCTTCTTGGCGATTTAATAGAGAAACTTGAAAAGTTTAATCTGGCTCAAATTGAACATTTTATCAAAGCCAATGTTGATATGATTAGAATTCCGGAAGACCTTGGTATGCAAACGGGACCTATGTTGAGCGTCAATAATTTCAAACAGTATATAAAGCCTTCGTATCAAAGGCTGATGGAACCGGCAAGAAAAGCAGGCATAATAATACACATGCACTCGGATGGGGACATTCGTCTTTTGGTCGATGATATCATCGACGGCGGGGTTGATGTCATTAATCTTCAGGATTTGGTTAATGGACTTGATTGGATTTCCGGTAAATTCAAAGGCAAAACTTGCATCGATTTAGATATAGATAGGCAATCAATTACACCATATGGAACGCCTGGACAGATCGACCAACTTATCAAGCAATCGGTTGAAAAGATCGGATGTAAAGAGGGTGGACTTATGATGGTATACGGTTTGTACCCCGGTGTTCCGCTGAAAAATATCAAAGCATTGATGGATGCCATGGAGAGGTATGCGTTTTATTATAATTAAATTTTTTGGTGGTTCACAAGGCTTTAAGTAACCAGTCTATAAACGAATCTATATACTCTTTGAGTATCATTTTGTCACTCTTTACATCTTCATGCAACTGATTTTCCGTGCTCTGTTTTTGATACATGACTATTTGTTTATCCAATTTATTAGCTAAGTACTTACTTATCTTTGCTATACTATTTTCTTTCCTATACTTCGAAACAATCTGCTTGTTTCTAACCGTTCTCGGTTTAGAGTCGCATTTGACCTACTGACCATTAGCGAAATACTTTTCCTCAAAATAAAGCAATAATCCGAACCCATCACCGACAGGGATTATCTGTCGAGATTGGTTCGGATTATTTTTGTCTGTGCGGTTAGTGTTATAGAACTTATCAAAAAAATCTTAAATAATTTGTTAGATTTCTTAGGTCTATCTTTTGGGATCGACTCAAAAACAGAAGTGCTTTTCTGATGTCTAATAATTTAGTACAAAGATACACTACTATTTAATTTCAATACTTATGCGCCCCTTCAATCAATCCTGCTGCTGTTTTTGCATCTGTTACAAGAACATCAATTAAACCGCCGTTGAGTGCACCGACAATCGAACGCACTTTTTCTGCGCCCTCTGCAACACACACAACACAATCCATCTGTTTAAGCACATTAAACGGCATTCCAATGCATTTTCTGTTCCATTCACAATGAATATATTCTCCGTCAATATTATAAAACTGTCCAAGCATGCTTCCGACTGCTTTTTTTTCTTTAAGTTCGGCAAGGTGTCTTTTGGAAATATATCCAAACCAACTCGGGTTTTTGTGTGTATCGTTAAAAGCGCCAAGACCTGTAAGAATAAGGTTGCATGATTTCATTATATTAAAAGTAGATTGTATAATGGGGTCTTGTAAAAGAATTTCTTTTGCATAAAGATCATCGACATATAGTGGGGTGTTTAGATAGTGTCCCGTTGCACCGTAAACCGATAAAAGAGTTTGAACCAATTCCCTTGATTCAAAAGATGCCTCTGCAACCGCCGAACTTCCCATTAGTTGAACCACATCAAGTTCACAGTCGTGCGTTTTTTTTATGTTGTTTACAACATTGCCTATTGTTTCACCCAACGAAAGGCCAATG
>CAYJFO010000048.1:0-13106 GCA_964369645.1 uncultured Oscillospiraceae bacterium
TTTTTGTATACAAGAACGAGCAATTTATCTTTTTGTCAAAAAATCAATAGATGCAAAAACTGTTTAAACTAGCTATCAATCAAGCTTTGAAATAAACCGCTTGGCTTCAAGGACGTTCCCGGGGAAAACGGTTATTTCGTCTATCCCCATGTTGATAAGACTTTTTGCAAGGTATCTCTCGCTTGCAAACTTTCCACACGCCGAAATCGGAATGTTGTTGCTTTTTGCGGTATTAATAACGTATTCAAGCAAAAATGTTATTGCGGGGTGTGATGGGTTGTAGTATTTTTCCATGGTCGGGTTTTGCCTGTCGGCGGCAAGGGTGTATTGGACTAGGTCGTTTGTTCCGACACAAAAGAAATCGGTGTGTTTTGTAAGATCTTTTGTTAGTATTGCGGCGGCAGGGGTTTCTATCATAACGCCGAGTTTTGGACGGCGGTATGAAATGCGTTCGCGGTCAAGCTCGTAAGCGACTTCGTCCATAGTGCTTCTAACCGCTACAACCTCGCTAACCGACGTAACCATAGGTATTAAAAGCTCAATATTTCCAAATGACGAAGCTCTTAAAACGGCGCGAAGATGAGTTCGGAAATGTTCGCGATGTTCAAGGCACATGCGAATGCCGCGCAACCCTAACGACGGGTTAAGCTCGTGCGTAAACGTGTCTGACTGAAGGCGCTTATCTGCCCCAAGATCGGGGGCGCGAACGACGACTTTTTTGCCTTTAAGCGCCATCGCAACCTCTTTAAAAACCTCAAACTGTTTTTGTTCGCTCGGCAAAGCTTCGCTTTCGATAAACATAAACTCGGTTCTAAAAAGCCCAACACCGTCGGCGCCGCTTTCGATAGTTTGTGAAATATCTTCGACGCCCGAAATGCTTGCGCTCACGGCGACTACTTTTCCACTTTTGGTAACACATTTTCGCTCTTTGTATTTGCGCAGTTTAATCTTTTGGAACAACAGTCTTTGTTGTTTTTGTCCTATACACTGAACGGTAGCTTCGGGTGGGTCGACAAAAATCTCTCCCGAAAATCCATCCAAAGCTATAACGGAATCCTCAAGATTTTTATAGTTTGGTATGTTGGTTTGATATATGTACGGTATATTTAAAATTTCTGCTATTATTGCGGTGTGGGAGGTTGCGCTGCCTTCTCTTGTTATGAAGCCGGCAACGTTTTCTTTGCTCAAACGAACCGCCTCGCTAGGGGTTAGATCGTTTGCAACCACAATTACGGGGGACGAAATATCAAAAGGTTTTGCGACACATCCGCTTTGTATGCCGATAAGGCGTTTTATGATATCTTGGACATCGATTGCGCGCGCCCTGAAATATTCCTCGTCCATACTAAGGAAATAGTTACAGTATTCCTCGAAACAATGTTTTGTGGCATATTCTGCCGAGGTTTTTTCGGTTTCGATACAGTTTATAACATTTTGGTCGAATTCTACATCGTGTAGCATGAGTTGCTGTGCTTTAATTATTCTTGCGTCATGTTCGCCGAGTTCAACCAAAGCATTGTTGTACAAAAGCTCGAGTTGAGCTTCCGCAATTTTTTTTGATTCAAAGTATTTTTTTATCTGACCTTCGCTGTCCTCAATCGATTTTTTTTCGATGTGTGGAACAACGTTTTCAAATACAAAACACTTCGCCAGTGCAAATCCGCTGTTTGCAACTTTGCCGACATAACTTTTCATCAAATCGAACCCCCTCTATTTGATATCTTACATTTACACCTCTTGTTTAAACAAAACAAAGCCCAAATTATCGACTTTTTCGATAATTTTAGACCTATATTTTGGTATTTATTATTCAATATTTATTCGATAATAACAAATACTGGGTATAAAGTCAATCTATCTATGTGCAATATTTACAAATTTTATATTTTGCACAAAATTTATACATTAATTTCATATAATTTGCAATCTATTTAAAACCTAATAAAGTGGTATAATCATCAAAGAGAATTATAATACTGTTACTTTAAGTTAACTTTAATAAATGACATGTAATCTATTTTCGTACTATTTTATTTAAAACGTTATATCAAATACGAATAGCAATATTAAAAGGAGTTTTTGACATGAACAGTAAAACAACAAAAACAAATGGAAGCTTTAAAAGCGTCGACGGTAAAACCGAGATTCATTACTATAGCGTTTTGCCAAATGGAAAACCAAAAGCTGTAGTACAGTTTTTACACGGAATGGCGGAGCACAGCGAACGTTATAACGAGTTTGCCGAATATCTCGCTTTAAACGATATAGCTTTTTATATTTCGGACCATCTAGGCCACGGCAAAAGCATAGCCGATAACGAATGTCTTGGCTTTTTTGCCGAACAAGACGGTTGGCAAAGCCTTGTTAAAGACGCAAAAACTCTAGGCGATATAATAAAGGAGAACCATCCAAAAACGCCGTTTATCGTGGCGGGACATAGCATGGGCTCGTTTGTTTGCAGAGCGTTTGTGTCGTTTTATAAAGATTTCGCTGACGGCGCTATCTTTGTTGGAACAGGAAACGCAACCCCGATAACCTCGGTTGGAACGTACATCGGAAAGATGTTTACGTTGTTTAAGGGTAAAAAAGGCAAGAGTGCTTTGATGCAAAAACTTTCGTTTGGTTCATACAACGACAGAATCGAAAACCCAAAATCCAAAAACGACTGGCTTTCGCGCGATGCGAAGGAAGTTGAAGCGTACGATGCGGACGAACTTTGCGGTTTCGATTTCTCGGTTAGTGGTTTTGCCGACGTTGCGGCGATGATGTCGTTTGTTTCAAGTAAAAACTGGGCCGATACCGTTTCGAAAACAGCCCCGATATATATTATAGCCGGCGGACAAGATCCGGTTGGAAACTATGGAAAAGATATAAGGACGGTTGCAGAAATGCTTAAATCTTCGGGAGTCCAAAACGTTAAACATAAAATATACGCCGACGACCGTCACGAGATTTTAAACGAGCTTGATAAACAAGCGGTTTTCTGCGAACTTTTAAACTGGATAAACAACGAGGTGGTTAAATGAGTAGATATATAGTAGCTCTAGACCAAGGGACGACAAGTTCAAGGGCGATTATCTTTGACAAACAACAGAATATTTTAGAGGTTGCACAAAAGGATTTTCGTCAGATATACCCTCAACCGGGATATGTTGAACATGACCCCCTTGAGATATCGACATCGCAATATGTAGTCATGACCGAGGCTATCGAAAAAAGCGGCATATCGCCCTTAGACATTGCGGCGATTGGGATAACCAACCAACGCGAAACGACGATTGTGTGGGATAAAAATACCGGAATGCCTGTGTATAACGCTATAGTTTGGCAGTGTCGAAGGACGGCGGATATCTGTGAACAGCTGCGCGAAAAAGGTCTTGAAGAGGTTATAAAACAAAAAACAGGGCTTGTGCTTGACGCGTATTTTTCCGCTACCAAGATAAAATGGATATTAGATAACGTCCAAGGCGCGAGAGAAAAAGCAGAAAACGGCGACCTTCTTTTTGGAACGGTCGATACATATCTTGTGTGGAAACTGACCGACCGCAAGGTCCACGCGACCGACCATACAAACGCCTCGCGAACGATGCTTTACAACATCAACACGCTCGAATGGGACAAACAGCTTTGCGAACAGCTTTCGATACCGATGTCGATGCTCCCAACCGTTTGCCCTAGTAGCCACATATACGGACACGTGACTATTAAAGATGTTTCGGTTCCGATTGCGTCGGTTGTAGGCGACCAACAAGCCGCGCTTTTCGGACAAACATGTTTTGAAAAAGGCGAATGTAAAAATACCTATGGAACCGGTTGTTTTTTGCTTATGAACATGGGAGATAAAAGGGCAAGCGACACAAAAGGACTTATTACAACGCTTGCCGCTTCGACCGACGGGAAACCTCAATACGTTTTAGAGGGAAGCGTTTTTGTCGGTGGTGCGGTTGTGCAATGGCTTCGTGACGAGATGAAACTTATTAAAGATTCAAAAGAAAGCGGAATTATCGCCGGGGGACTTAAAGACAACGGTGGAGTTTATGTTGTTCCGGCGTTTACTGGCCTTGGCGCACCACATTGGGATATGTATGCCCGTGGCACGATAATGGGGCTTACTCGTGGTAGCAAACCGGAACACATCATAAGGGCGGCTGTCGAATCGACGGCATACCAAACAGCGGATCTTTTGTGGGGAATAGAAGAAGTTTCAAACACAAAGATAAGCGAACTTAACGTAGACGGCGGCGCGTGTCGCGACGAGTTTCTTATGCAGTTCCAATCCGACATACTCGGCATACCGCTAAGGCGTCCGATAATAAGAGAAACGACGGCGCTTGGTGCGGCATATCTTGCGGGACTTGCGGTTGGCTTTTGGAAAGATAAACAGGAGATTAAAAAGCTTTGGACGATAGACAAAGTTTTTGAACCGAACATCGACCCCGACAAGAAAAAAATATACATTAGCAACTGGAAAAAAGCTGTCGAAAGCTGTAAAAGTTTTCATGCAGAATAAAAGAAAAATTTACCAATTAATTTGAGTGTATAAATATTCATAGAATGTTTGACATTATGCATATGGTTATGTTAGAATATTAACAGTAAACAACAGTTCAATAAAGTCAAGGGCATAAATGTTAAGATTTAATAAATTAATTTAAGTCAAAAGAGGTGCGGTATGCTAATATTAAACATAGCCATCGGAATTTTTATCTTTTTAGAATCTTTGAATGTCTTGGTTTTATTCTTTGTTCCCGACCTTAATAAGGGGAATGGAGTAGCACTTTTTAATTTTTGGCACGAGGCAAAAAAAGACCCAGAACAGGAACTGTTCGCGAGGTACATGGCGTTTTGGGTTGCCGGAACAAAGCTTATTTTTATAGCGCTTTTGGCGGTTGTTTTGTTTTGGGCGGACGAGAGAACAAAGGTTTTGTCGCTTGTTGCGTTGACTATAACCACCGCGACGTTTTTTTGGAAGCTGTATCCAATTATAAAAAAGCTTGACGGAATGGGAAAGATTACCCCTAAAGGATATTCAAAAACGCTTGGACTTATGATTAAAGGATTTATTGTAATGTTTGTTGGGGCGTTGGTGTTGTATTTCGCAATTCCGATGTAGTAAAGCTGAAACTTAGTGATAAGCATTGATGTGTCGCTATATGATGGAATAAAAATAAAAACTCGGCGAATTTCGATTAACGAAACTCACCGAGTTTTTATTTATTTAAAATTGTAATACGAAAGGAAACAGCACGGCATCAGCCTTTAGTATTTAGCTTTTTTGAATTAAGATAATCCGGCACCTGTGCAAAGATAATTGCGCCGAATATAAGTATACAACCCATAATCTCTCGTGGTGTTAAAGTTTCCCCTAAAAGCACAAATCCGGCAAGAACCGAAACTACCGATTCCAAACTTACGATAAGCGACGCGACAAACGGGCTTGTGTCACGTTGGGCTAATGATTGAAGCGTGAACGCTATACCGCTTGAAAAAACGCCGGCATACATAATTGGAAACCAAGCCGCAATTATGCCTTCAAGCGTGATTGTCTCGAGCATAACGCTTGTGACAAGGCTTATTAAACCACACACAATAAACTGGATACATGACATTCGCACACAGTCAACTATTGGGGAGTATTTATCCAAAATCATAAAGTGAAAAGAGAACATGACGGCGCACATAAACACAAGGAAATCTCCTATCGAAACCGAAAAGTCCTCTGTTATACAAAGAAAATACATTCCGACAACCGCAACCGCTGCACAAAACCAAATAATTTTATGAACCTTTTTTCTAAAGATAAGCCCAAGTATTGGGACAATTACGATGTAAAGCGACGTCAAAAATCCCGCCTTTCCAACCGTTGTATACATAAGCCCAACTTGTTGAAAACTTGTCGCGGCAAACATAACTATTCCACACAAAATCCCTCCAACAACAAGGTTTTTGTTTTTAAAACGCTTGAGCGAGTTGCTTAAACTAAAGGTGGTTGAACTTTTGTCCGCCTTGTCAAACAACAACGCGCTGATAAATAAAAACAACGCACCGATAACAGAACGTGCAGTTATATAGGTGAACGGGCCAATGTAATCCATTCCTTGCTGTTGGGCGACAAACGTCGTTCCAAAGATTAGCGCCGTTAAAAACAGCATTGCTATGCTTTTATAGTTTGTTTTAACCATGTAAATTAAGTTCCTTCTTTTCTCAAATTGACACAAAGATATATAATGGGTATTATGTTAAAAGAACACAACGAGTAGAATTATAACACAATCTGTCGCTTGAAACAACAACAAGACAGATTTGGGTGTGGATAAAGGCGTTGATTAACTTTTTAGATATATCCCACAGATTTACAACAGTATAAAGGAAAAAAGATGAAAGCTGATTTACATGTACACACAAACGCTTCGGACGGGTTTTTGACAAGAGAACAACTTTTGGACATTGCGTATGTTTCGGGAGTAGACACAATAGCTATAACCGACCACGATTCAATAAGCAACAGTTATGCGAAGGAAGGCGATAAAGTTCGCGTTATTACAGGGATTGAACTTTCCGCAATTAACCCGATTAACGGTCGAAATTTGCATGTTTTGTGTTATCTTCCGAAAGAAAAAGAGGCATTTGATCCGCTTATTGAAAACGCGAAAAACGAGAGAAACCGCGCCGGCGAGATAATGATAAAAAAAGCGTCAAAATATTATCCTATATTGACGGTGGAGCGTGTTTGGGATACCGCAAAAGAGACCGGTTCGATATTTAAACAACATATTTTACAGGTGCTTATAGACTTCGGGTATACAAAGGAACTGTATGGCGACGAGTTTAAATTTTTGTTTGGCAAAAAAAGCGGTTGTTGCAAAGAAGATCCTATCTATTTTGATGCATACACCGTCTTTAACTATGTGCGAGAGTCGCGGTCGGTCGTGTCAATCGCCCACCCGACTATATACGATTCGTTGGAGCTTAGTGTTGAGCTTGCAAAGATGGGGTTAATCGACGCGCTTGAAGTTAACCACCCACGCAACAACCACGACTTTATTTTGGACATGAAAAAGATATGTCTTGAACACAATCTTTTTGAAACCGCAGGGTCAGACTATCACGGACGTAACAACAGCAAAGATGTTATGGTTGGGGAAAAAACGCTGGGTGAAAAACAGCTTAACAAACTTTTTGAAGCAAGCGAGAAAAAATAGGAAAAATATAGGGCAACCTTTCGGTTGCCCTATCACTACGATAATATTAAATTTACAAAAGATGGTTTTAGTCTTTTTTTCTTTTTTCTTTCGGCATTGCGACGGGAACAGATTTTGCTTTTTTCTCGGGTGGGTTAAATATGCGAAACGTTACGTATACGACAAGCGAAAGCAACGCACAAGCAACGTATACCCCTTTGACCCCGGCTACGTCCGAGATAATGCCGAAAAATGTTATAAAAACCGCTCCACCTATGCCGGCGGCAATCAACAAAAGCTCCGCGACTTTTTCCGAACTGTCGGGAAACTCTTGTGCTCCAAGACTTAAAAACAAAGGCCAAGCTAGCCCAAACGACAAGCCGGCGAGAGCAAACATAATTAAGGTTACGATATGGTTTGTGCTAACGATAATTATAACCATCGTTGCAAAGATAAAGAATTGGCTTCGAGACATGGCTTTTTTGGCGTCACCTTTTTTGTCTTTATAGAAAAATCTTGTGACAGCGACCGCAAACCAAAACAACGAGATAGAAAGCGAACCGTTTTCGGGAACATTAAGTCCTATCGCAAGGGCTGAATTCGCAAAAAACATCGCGCCGGTTATTACTGCGCCGTACGCCATGGCAGAGAAAAACAAAACTAGAAAATTAGGCTTTAAAAACATCAATAGACTCGGTTTCGGTTCTTGTGCGTCCGCGAACTCGACTCCTGGTATATAGGTTATCTTTGTTACTAAAAGTGGTGGTAATAGCGCGATAAACGCTATTGCACACAACACAAAACCTGTGCGCCAATCGTATCCCCTGATCATCATTTCGTCAAGCAACAAAGACCCTGTAAAGGCGCCCATGCTAAACGAAAACTGTGTCATGACAATCTGTTTTTCGCTTTTGCTGGGGTTTGTGTCGGCAAGAACTTCTCCGACCAACATTCCAACGGTGCTAAACGCTATTCCGATTACGAAGACTCCAAGTACAAACGTTAGAATAGAGTTTGAAGAACCGGATATGTAACAACCAAGCGCGAAAACAGGAATAAATACTGCGAGAACTTTTTTCTTTCCGAAATAGTCCGAAACCCCTCTCATGACAAACAAGCCTATTACGATAGCGATGTACTGCGCAGTGATAATGAGTCCGGCTATTGAGTTTCCGATATTAAATTCGTGCGACAAAGAAAGAGTTGAAAGTTGGAAAGCCCCTAATTCAAAACCCAATACAAATGTTAAAATCATGCAAATGGGGTAAAGGTATCTACTGTTTGTTGTTGTCATATATTGTTACTCCGAAGTTTATTATGCGGAATATGAAGGGGAATCTGTAATTTCAAGGTGCTCCGCCGTAAGGAGGAGATTATTTATAATAATAATTGAAAAATAAAATAAATACAAGTTATAATGATAATTGTTCAAAGAAAATTATTCAATTATCTTAAATATTATTGATTTATTTTTACAAATACATTATTATTAACAGATTGATACATAAATTAGGAAACATTAAATCTATGCTACTTGAAATAAAAAATCTATCGTTTTCATACGGATCAAACGTAATATTTGATAAAGCGTCGCTTCGCCTTAACAGGGGGGAAAAAGCGACGCTTACAGGCTTTAACGGATCGGGTAAGACGACGCTTTTAAAGCTTCTTACGGGGGAACTTTCTATCGACAGCGGTGATATAGTTTTTGCCGAAAATACCCTGCCCGGTTATCTTAGCCAAGTAAGCGATTTTTCGCTTACAAAAAGTATATTTGACGAGGTTAAAACGGTTGGCGGAGCCGAGCGCCTTTTAACAAGGATGAAACAACTTGAACAAAACATGGCGAACAACCCCGATATGCTAGAAGAATACCAAGAGGTAAGCGCGCGGTATGAGGCGCTTGACGGCTATAACCTTGATTACACGATAAAACGCGTTTTAAAGGGTATGGGATTTGAACAAAACGAATGGGATAAACCGTCTGGTGTTTTAAGCGGGGGTGAAAAGACAAGGCTTTCGCTTGCAAAACTACTTGTGCTTAACCCCGACCTTTTGATACTTGATGAACCGACAAACCACCTTGATCTTGTGACTATCGAATGGCTTGAACAGTATCTTTGCGCATACAAAGGTTCTGTGCTTCTTGTGTCGCACGACCGAAAGTTTCTCGACAATGTGTGCAAAAAAACGTTTGAAGTAATCGGACAAAAGATCGAAACGTATAGCGGAAATTTTTCTAAATATCTGGTGCTTTCAAAACAGAAAAACGATCGCGAAAAGGAACTTTTACGGCGAAACCAAAAAAAAGCGGAGGAGTTCCAACAATATTATGAAAAGAATATAACGCGCGCTTCGACGTCCAACATGGCGAAAAGCCGCCTTAAGATGAAAGCGCGTTTAAACCTTGATGAGGTCGAAAATACCGAACACCAAAAGGTTACGTTTGAAGTAGTTCCGGCAACCGAACCTTATAAAGAAGTTTTAAGCTTGAAAGATGTTTCGATAAAAGCCGGAAACCATGTTCTTGTCGAGGGCATAACCGAAACGGTGCTTCGTGGCGAACGGCTTGTTATTGCCGGCGCAAACGGAACAGGAAAAACAACGCTGCTTAAAACTGTTTTGCGCGAACAACTTCCGTTTGCGGGGAGGATAGTTTTGGGGGGCGGGGTTAAACCCGGATATCTTGCTCAGATACCAAAAACGACCGAGACGGACAGCCCGTTTGATTTCATACGAAATCGATACCCAACTATGCCCCAACTTGAGGTTAGAAGCCTTTTGGCGGCGGTAGGTTTTCGGGGTGAAGATGTCTTTAAAAGCGGGGCGGGGCTTTCGGGTGGCGAACGCGCGCGGCTTGAGTTTTGCAGATTGTCGGTTGAAAAACCTAATCTTTTGATACTTGACGAGCCGACCAACCATCTTGATATTTATACGAAAGACGTTGTGTGTAACGCGCTTTCGGATTATAAAGGAACGCTTGTAACGGTTACCCACGACAGGTATCTTATGGAGGCTTTAAACGCAAAGATAATGTATCTTGCGGACAAAAAAGCACAAGTTTTTGAAAATTATGCGCAGTTTGAAAGTTATCTTAAAGCGGTAAAATCCGAAACTTTAAACGAGCCGCAAAAGGGAGAGACGGAACAGCAGATAACCACGAATTTTAATTCGAAAGAGCAAAGAAAAGAAAGAGCACAAAAGAGAAATCGAATTTCTTTTCTTGAAGCCGAGATAGAGAAACTTGAAACTGAAACTAGTGACATTGAAAAAGATATCAACAGCCAACAAATTTCGCAAGACGTTGAAAAACTAACCGTTCTTTGCGAGATGCTTGAACAAAAAAAGAAACTGCTTTCAGATTATTCGGAAGAATGGATAACGTTGTGTGATTAAAAAATATTTAAATATAAAACGGAGAGTTGAAAGATGTACAAGATAGTTAAGAAACAAAGCCTTAACCCAACCGTTACGCTTATGGAGATTGAAGCGCCGTTTGTTGCGCGAAAAGCAAAAGCCGGCCAGTTTATCATTCTTCGCGTCGACGAGACAAGCGAAAGGGTTCCGCTTACAATAGCAAATACCAACCTTGAAAACGGAACGGTCCAGATTATATACCAGATAGTCGGCGCGTCAACCCAGCGGCTTAACGCCAAAAACCAAGGGGAATATATAAGCGATTTTGCGGGTCCTCTCGGAAAAGCAACACACATAGAAGGACTTAAAAAAGTTGCGGTCGTGGGCGGTGGCGTTGGTTGCGCAATCGCATATCCCGTTGCAAAAGCGTTGCACGAACAGGGCACAGAAGTGCATTCGATAGTTGGCTTTAGGTCGAAAGATCTTGTTATTCTTGAAAGCGAGTTTAAGGCGGTTAGCGACAAATACGTTATGATGTCGGACGATGGCTCTGTAGGCGAAAAAGGCCTTGTAACCGACGCGCTTAAAAAGCTTATCGAAAGCGGCGAAAAATACGACGAAGTTATAACAATCGGTCCGCTTATAATGATGAAGTTTGTCTCGAAACTTACCGAACAATACGGCGTTAAGACGTCGGCTAGCATGAACCCAATAATGGTTGATGGCACAGGAATGTGTGGCGGATGTCGGCTTTCGGTTGGCGGAAAAACGGTGTTCGCTTGTGTGGACGGTCCCGATTTTGACGCACATCAAATTGATTTTGACGAGGCGATGTCTCGTTCGACTATATACAAAGAACGCGAGAGAATTTGTCACGGAAACGAATGTAATCTCTTAAATCAAGGAGGAAAAGCGTAATGGCAGACATGACACCAAACAAAACCGCTATGCCGGTTCAAGACGAACACGAAAGAATTAAGAATTTCAAAGAGGTTGCTCTTGGATATTCAAAGGAGCAAGCCGTCGGCGAGGCGAAACGTTGCATAAACTGTAAACATAAACCGTGCGTTAATGGATGTCCCGTAAACGTTGATATACCGTCTTTTCTTGCGGCGGTTGCAAACGAAGATATCGAGGGCGGTTACGACATAATCAAAAAAACAAACTCGCTTCCGGCTATCTGTGGAAGGGTTTGTCCGCAAGAAAGCCAATGCGAGGCGCTTTGCGTTCGAGGCATTAAAGGCGAGCCGGTAGGTATCGGGCGCGTCGAGCGTTTTTGCGCGGATTTTTGCTTTGATACAAAATCAAAAACAGAGGTTGAAAAACCAAAAGCAGACTCGAAAAAAGTTGCAATAATCGGTTCGGGACCGTCGGGGCTAGCGTGTGCCGGAGACCTTATAAAAAAAGGGTATAACGTGACGATATTCGAGGCGCTCCACGTTTCGGGCGGCGTTTTGGTTTACGGAATTCCCGAGTTCAGACTTCCCAAAAGAATAGTTGAAAAAGAGATTAACAACCTTTTGGAACAAGGGGTTAAACTCGAGAAAAACGCTATTATCGGCAAAACACTCTCGATTGATGAGCTTATGGGCGAGTTTGGGTTTGACGCCGTCTTTATCGGTTCGGGAGCGGGGCTTCCGAAGTTTATGAACATACCGGGAGAAAACCTTAAAGGGGTTTTTTCTTCTAACGAATATCTAACGCGCATCAATCTCATGAAAGCGTACGAGGAAGGAAGCGACACACCGATCTTTAAGGCAAATACCGTCGCGGTTGTTGGGGGCGGAAACGTTGCAATGGATGCCGCGCGTTGCGCAAGAAGACTTGGCGCAAACGTCAAGATAGTGTACAGAAGAACGGCAAACGAGCTTCCGGCGCGTGCTGAAGAGATCGAACACGCGATGGAAGAGGGAATTGAGTTTAATTTTCTTACAAGTCCAACCGAAATAGTTGGGGACGAAAATGGATTTGTCAAACAGATTATCTGCGAAAAAATGGAGCTTTCAGAACCGGACGCTTCGGGACGCGCGCGACCTGTGCGAGTTGAGGGAAGCGAATATGCGATTGACGTCGATTGCGTTATAATGTCGATTGGAACTTCGCCAAATCCTCTAATCAAAGACACAACTAACGGACTTGACACCCAAAGATGGGGCGGAATAATCGTAGACGAAGCGACCGGCGCAACCTCTAAAAAAGGCGTTTATGCCGGAGGCGACGCGGTCACGGGAGCCGCGACCGTTATACTTGCTATGGGAGCGGGTAAGACGGCGGCAAAAGCGATTGAGGAATACTTGGGGAGTTAATAGTTAATAGTTGTTGTGCGCCCTTATGGGCGAAATTGAATAATAATTTTGTGGAATTTTCGTTTGTTTGTGGCTTGTTGATTTTGACGTTACCACAAAAAACGGACGTAGGGGAGGATATTATCCTCCCGTTCAAAACCACCCGACAACGCAAAAAAAGGACGTATGGAACGGGTTTCCCGTCCCAATTAGTCGTTGCCCTCGCAACAAGAAACGGGTGTGGATAAAGACGTTGATTATCTTTTTAGATATCTCCCCCGCC
>CAYJFO010000049.1:0-9064 GCA_964369645.1 uncultured Oscillospiraceae bacterium
TTTTGTTCAAAAAACGGAGTTAAAACCTCTTGTTCTATCTCGTCTTTATTGTATATTCTTGTTTGTCCCAAAAAAACTTGTTTATATTTTTGCTCGGCATAATAGTAAAACCCCACTATTCCAAGATCAGCGTTTTTTTCGACAACCATGTTATACAACGTTTCAACATGGGTATTCTTTAACCAGTCATCGCTGTCCACAAACGTCACATACTCTGCTTTTGCTTGTTCAAGTCCTGTGAAAACCGCACTCCTCAGGCCCATGTTCTCTTGATGTTCCAAAGTTTTAATGCGACTATCTTTTTTAGCATAGTCTTGTATAATGTTTGAGCTTTTGTCCGGGCTTTTGTCGTTGACTATTATAACCTCGATATCGGTAAATGTTTGAGATAAAACGGAATCTAAACATTGTTCTATATATCTTTCAACATTATACACAGGGATTACTATCGAAACTTTTGGCATGTTGTTTTCTCCTTTTTTTATCTAAGGATATTTATCAAAAGCTTTTCCAACCCAAAATGCACAGCAAGATATACAATTCTTCCTTTAAAAGGTTGAGTTTTTGAAAAAGTGTATAGATATTTTTTATCTGAAAGTTGATTTTTTATTTTACTTATAAGTTCAAGTTTGGTTGATTTCGGAACTTGTCCAACCAAACAAGGATACACAAACATAGCGGAAAGACGATCTTTTGTTGTTTGGTCAAGTTTATTAGCAAAAAAAACTCTATCCATTATTTTTTTTGCACACTCAAGCTTTTCAAAAAGCTCGGTATCCTGCGAAAGATACCTTCGAAGTATGTTAGAGGAGTTATATAAAAGCTCGGTCCCTAGCGCTTTCCCTTCACGGTTTTGCTCATCTGATATCTTTTGTATCTCATCATAAAACAGCTCGTCTCGTCCCAAACGCACCCTGTCAAACCTATATGAAATTGCCCCATCTCGCACACTTCTATAGCAATAACCATCGACATTTTCAAGCACCATAACTTTTTGACAGTTTGACAAAAATTTAATATTGAGTTCTATGTCTTCCCCCGAGCTAATCTCTTTATTGCAACTTTTTGCAACCTTTATCAAAACATCCGTTTTATATATTTTGGCCCACCGACTGTTTCCAAACGTCTTGTCGATAGACTCGGTTTGTTCAAAAAACGGGGTTAATATCTCGGTTTCTATCGCTTGTTTGAAAAAAATTTTGCTTTGTTCAAATCGCTTTGTTTTGTTGAATCTGTCTTCAATATAATCTCGATATCCCGCCGAAACACAGTCTACATTATGTTTTGATATAGCGTTAAAAAGCATCTCGATAAAATCGTTTTGTATAAAGTCATCGCTGTCCACAAACGTCACATATTCGGATGTTACATGGGTTAATCCCTCAAGCCACGCGCCCCGAAGCCCTATGTTTTGTTTAAGCGATATCAGTTTAATCCGCTTATCTTGTCGCTCGAAATATCTGCAAATTTCAGGGCACCTGTCGGTTCCACCGTTGTCTATTAAAACTATTTCAATATCCAAAAGCGTTTGTTCTAATATAGAATTGACGCATTGCTCAAGATAATTTTCTACTTTATACACTGGAACAACAACCGAAACTTTAGGCATATTTGCGGACCTCCTTTCTTGTTCACTAATAACCTGGATACGTTAATTAGACATCGAAACCAATAGACGTTCAAAACCAAGGTAGATTAGTATGTATGCAATCTTCCCCATAAACGGCTGATCTTTCGAAACCTCTAAAAGGTATCTTTTATCGCTTAAAATTTCTTTTTGTTTTTTAATTGCTTTTATCTTTTCAGACGCCGAAAGATTGCTTTTTAAGTAATGGAACATAAACGAAACCAGATATTCGTCCTTTTGTTTTGACGTTATAACATCTGTTTTTTCAAGTCGCTCAATGACCGTGTTTAAAAGGCTTAACTTGTATTCGAAAGGAATGTTTGACGAAAGATATATAAAAAGTTCTTGGACCGAATTTTCTACTAAAGTGCTATGTGGTATTCCTTCGAGTATTGTCTTTACACAGAGCATTTTTTCTCCGTGCTCTGTGTCTGCGTTCAGGAAATTAAAAAGGTGGCGATATGGGTTGTTTTTACCAAGAGCTTTTCCTTCAAGATTATATTGTCTTGCAAGTTTTTCAACCTCTTTCTCCATAAACTCATGGCCTTTTAAACGTTTCATAGTATATAAATTTGTCATAGAATTTTCGCGGTTTACTCGATAGAAATATCCCGCATAATCACTTAGCGTTGCAACGCTTTCACAAACCAAAAGAAATCGTAAGTTAAGCTCAACATCTTCCCCCATAGTTACCGCTTCGCTAGCCCCTACAAATGCTTTTTTGACAATTTCGGTTTTATAGATTTTGCCTACACGGCTGTTCCCGAAAACATCATGAAAATTCTCTGTTTGTTCAAAATAATAATCTATAATCTCTTTTTTTATCTCATTTTTATTAAATGTTCTTGTTTCGTTAAGTAATGAAATTTTATCTTCATTTTCACTTTGTTCTACAAAACCCGACGAAACACAATCGACATCTGTTCTAATTATTTCTTTATAAAGTGTTTCAATATAGTCTAAACGAAGATAGTCGTCGCTGTCTGCAAACATAACATATTTGCTTGTTGAACAATCAACTCCCGTCATAACAGCGCAGCGTAAACCTTTGTTTTTCTCGTGTTCAACAATTATAATTCTATTGTCATTTTTCGCAAAGTTTTTTGCAATATCTATGCTTTTGTCGTCACCTTTGTCGTCGACTATTATAATTTCAATATCTTGAAAAGTCTGTTTAGCAATAGAATTAAGACTTTGTTCAATAAACTTTTCCACGTTATAAACCGGAATAACTATCGATACTTTTGCCATTATTACACCTCTGAAACTCTAAATATAAACTATTTTTTTAACGAAAGGATTTTGAACAAAACACTTTCAAGCCCTAAATAAATCAACCAACAGGATATTTTTCCATTAACAGGCTGTGTTTTTGCAAAATTCAAAATATATTTTTTATCGCTTAAGTTGTTTTTGATTAATTGTATCTGCCCTGACACATCTTCAAAATTCATCGAACTTTCAACAAATCTAAATATAATATCAATATAGTAGTTGTTCTTTTGTTCTAACGAAAGTGTTTCGCTTTGATCTATCCTTTTTAATACATCGTGGCAAAGCGAAATTTTTTCAGACAACTCTAAATTTGAATTTAGATATAAAAAAACTTCATGTGAAGAGTTTTCTAAAAGAAGTTGTGGGGAAAGTTTAGTTAACATTCCACATATAAAACCAACTTTTCCTACAGTTTCAGTTTTGCTTTTTAAACACTTTTCAATCTCATGAAAGACATGTGTGCTATCGTTAATTTTTCTTATCTTTGAAATGTCTTTTCCGTTTTCTATTCCAAAACGCTCGAGTTCCGACAGCATAAGTTCGGTTTGTTCAAACAGTTTAAGGTCATATCTATTTGTTGTCGACTGTTCCCTTGAACATCTGTAATAATATCCGCCATAATCCGAAATTGTGTGCACACTATCGCACAGTGTTAAAAATCGTATGTTAAGATCTAAATCCTCCCCCATTATCAGTTTTGGATTAACCCCTTTTGAAGCTTTGCGCAACTTTTCGGTATTATAGATCTTCGCCCAACGACTTGCCCCAAATGTTTTACTTATAGACTCTATGTCTTGATAGAACGGATTTATAAGCTGAGCTTCTATCTCTTGTTTAAAATAGGTTTTGTCAAACGCTCTGTAAACCGGCCTTGTTTCTTTTTCGTAATACTCGGTGTACCCCGAAGAAACACAGTCGACTTTGTTTTTTATTATCGAACTATAAAACGTTTCTACATAATCTGTTGCAACAAAATCGTCACTGTCTGCAAACATTATATAATCCGATGTTGCAAGTTTAAGACCCGAAACAATAGCTCCGTTTGTCCCTTTGTTTTGTTCGTGGTGAAAAACTACAACTCTTTCGTCTCTCTTTGCATATTCGTCGCATATTTCTGGGCATCTATCGACGCTTTTGTCGTCTATTAAAATTATCTCTATATCGTCAAAAGTCTGTGAGATAAAAGAATTTAAACATTGCTTAATATATTTTTCAACATTAAAAACTGGTATAACTATCGATACGCTTGCCATTCGCTCCCCTTTACTTTTTTCGCTTATTATCTACCTTTTCAAGTTATATAACGCAATCAATATCTGCTCAAGTCCAAGGTAGACAAGCAAACAGGATATCACACCCATTAAATTTTGATTGCTTGAAAACCTCAGTATATTGTTTCTTTTGGTTATATTGCGCTTTATATTTTTAATCATTTTGAGAGTTGCCCTGACGTCAATCCCGCTTGCAGCCACACAAAAAATTAAAGATATTAATTCGATATCTTTTTTTTCGCAATTAATTAATTCTGTTTTACTTATTCTATCGGCTATCTTGTTAACAAGATTTAATTTTTGATTTAACGATAAATTTGAATTAAGATATATCGTGGCTTCTTTTTTTGAATTTTCTACTAGTTGTTGTTTAGATATCTTTTTCAAAACAAGTTCAGCATACTTTATTTTTTCGTTGTCGCCAATTCCGCTTAAAAGACATTCATCTATTAGTTCAAAAAAGTAATCCGCGCTCTCCATAGCTTTAATATATCGTCCAGGCCTTTGTTGTTCGATACAAAGTTTTTTTAGTTCCTCAACCAAGATATCGTTTTGTTCTATTCTGCTCTTGTTAAAACTATTTGTAATAGACCCTTCCCTATCTTTTCGATAACAATAACCCACATAGCTATCTATCACAAACACTCTCTCACACAACGGAAGAAATCGCAAGTTTAATTCAAAATCTTCCCTCATACTCAATTTTTCATTACAGCTTTTTGCCGCAAGTTTTAACAGCTCGGTTTTATATATCTTCGCACAACGGTTGTTGTTTATCGTTGTGTTCATCTCGACACCATGTTCAAAAAAAGGCTCAAGTATTAGTTTTTCAATTTTCTCTTTTGTATATAACTCCAATTTTTGAAGATACATCTCTTTTTTTACATCGTCGAAACATTCAATAAAGCCCGAGGTGGCACAATCGGCAGAATTCTCGGTTATCGCATCATAAAGCTTTTGTGCGTAGTCGTTCAAAACAAAATCATCGCTATCTACAAACGTTACATATTCTCCTTGTGCTTTGAAAAGTCCCGTAAAAACCGCCGCACGAAGTCCGCCGTTTTGTTCACGGTGAATAACTTTAATTCTTTTGTCTTGTGCTCCGTATCTGTCACATATTTCTGGACATCTGTCGGGGCTTTTATCGTCCACCAAAATAATCTCGATTTTATTAAATGTCTGATTAATGACCGAATCGACACACTGTTCGAGATAGTTTTCAACACCATAAACCGGTATGACAAACGATAGTTTTGCCATGTTATCTTTCCTCTCTGTTTTTGATTTATCTAAAACATCTAGCCTTTTTTCAACAGACTATAAAGGTAAATCAAAACACTTTCAAGTCCTATATAAAGTAAATAACACGAAACTCTAGTATTTAAACTTTGTTCGCTCGAAAAAGATAATATGCTTTTTTTGTTACTTATCTTTTGCTTTATATATCTAATCTGTTTAACTTTATTCTTTTTACCTAGATTGCTTTGTAAAAACAAAAAAATATGTTGAATAAAAATCATATCTTTTTTATCTTTTGTTACTTTATCTGATTTTTCAACTATGTCTAAAACTTTATTTGAAAGTGAGATTTTATCCTGTTCTGATAGATTTGAATTTAAAAATATCGAATTAGGTTGCAACGAATGTTCAAGCATCATAGTTTGTGAAACGCCATCGATAGCGCGGTTTATAAATTCTTTTTTTTGCGTTTGTTCTGTATTGTTGTTTATGCAAAGGCTAATTTCGTGAAAGCTGAAAAGCGCGTGACGATATCTTATCGCTTTTCCTTTTCGATGTTGTTTTTTGGCTAATTGTTCGAGTTGTTCCGTAAAGATATCGTTTTGTTCAAGCCTTTGTGGGTTAAATCTATTTGAGATTGAATCGGGCCTGTCCATTCTGTAGTAGTAACCTGCATAGTCTCCAATAACTTGAACACGTTCACAAATAGACAAAAAGATCAAGTTAATCTCAAGATCTTCCGCCATTGAAATCCTCATGTCACATTGTTTTGAAGCTTGTATTAAAAGGTCTGTTTTGTACAGTTTTCCCCAACGATGGTTTCCAAATTCATCCCAAATACTCCCCGTTTTTTCATAGAAAAATTGCAACAATTCTTTTTCTATTTCATCTTTTGAAAAAATCTTATTGTAATTTTTCAAAAAAACCTTTTGTCCGTCTCCATAATGCTCGATGTGTCCCGTTGAAACACAGTCTACATCACTTTTTAACATAGCACTATACAACGTTTCGACACAGTCTTTTTCCAACCAATCGTCGCTGTCTGCAAACGTTACATACTTTGAAGTAGTCTCTTCAAGCCCTTTGAACACCGCTCCACGAAGCCCAATGTTTTGTTCCAAACGCACAAGTTTTATTCGGCTGTCGTTTTTAGCATAGCGTCTGCAAATTTGGGGGCAGCTGTCCATACGACCGTCATCGTTTCCGCCGTTGTCGATTAGTATTATCTCAATGTCACTAAACGTCTGCGAAACAACCGAATCAAGACATTTTTCAAGATATGGTTCCACTTTATAAACCGGTATAATTATAGACACTAATGCCATGATTCATCCTACCCTTTCTTTCTGATTTTATCTATCTTTTAAGCATTAATATTAACCGTTCAAGACCAAGATATATCGATATATACGAGACTTTTCCCATTAACGGTTGTTTTTTTAAAAACTCTAAAAGATATTCTTTTTTGCTTAACATATTTTTCAAACGTTTAATCGTTTCAAGTTTCTGTATTTGGTTATAGTTACTCTCGATACAAAAATGAATCAGCATAGCGATGTGACGATTTCTCTCGGTTTCAAGGCTTTTCCCCTGTCTTTTTTGATTGATTGCTATGCGTTCAATTTCGTCTAACATCTTCATCGTTTCAACAATAAGTTTTTCATTAAACTTTTTTGTAAAAGAACTTTCAATCACTCTATAAAAATAGTTTATTTCTTGTTTTAAAACAACTACTTTTTCGCTATTATTTAAAGCAGAGATAAACATAATAAGGTCTTCTCCCATAGATAAATTAGGCGGAAGATCTTTAATAGACTCTTTCAAGACAGTGGCACGAAACAACTTGTTCCAACGACAGTTATCAAAAGGAGCCACGCTTGCAGTTGTCTCAAAAAAAGCCTCAAGAATTTGTTCCTCGATATTACCGTTAAAAATTTTAAGTTGATTTGAAAAAAAGGTTCTTGTCGTTTTGTTGCCTTTAAATTCGTTAAATCCACATTGTACTATATCTGCGTCTAGCTCTTTTGCTTTATTGAAAAGACTTTGAAACATGTTTTCGTTTACATAGTCATCGCTGTCCACAAAACCTATGTATTCACCTGAAGACATGTTTATCCCATCAAAAACAGCCTTGCTAATGCCCTCATTTTTCTTGTTCAAAACCCTTATTCTGTTATCATCATTCGCAAAGTTTTCACACATCTGCTTTGCGTTGCCCTCGCTGCCGTCATTTACAAGGATTATCTCTATATCCTGTAAAGCACCACCTGCAATCGATTTAACGCAGGTTTCAAGATACTGCTCTGTATTATATATCGGCACAACTATAGAAACTTTCGGTTTTTTTTGTTGCATATTATCATTCCCTAGTTTTTAAAAAATCTATCACACATGATATCTACCGCGTTGTTAGTTGTATGCTCATAAAAAGTTTTTTTAACCGTTTCAAAGTCCTTTGATCTACCTTTGTTTTTTATACAAAATTCATAAGTCTTCTTTACAGTATCTTGGTTTACACCATCTTTCTCATATATTGTTTCGGAAAGTTTGTACTTTTCAAGATATTCTAAACAAGGGTCGTCATCTATTTTGCAAAAATTAAGTATCGGTTTTCCCGACGAAACATATTCTAAAATTTTGCTTGTTAGCTGATTGTTTATCTCATTTCCGATATTTAAAAGAATGTCGGCACCGTTCATGTACGAATACGCCTCATTTAGCGTAACGCTTCCGGTAAAAACAAGCCTGTCTTTCAAAATTTCTTTATACGGTTCAAAAAAACCTTTAGGAAAGTTGTCATACCCTCCCCCAACAAACGTAAGTTTTATGTTTTTGTCATCAATCTTTTTAAATATATCAAGCAAAAAATCCGGCCTTCTTATGTTCCAATATAAGTTCCCAACAAAGACACAGTTAATCGCTTTGTCGTCTTGGATAGTTTGCTTTGGAGGCGTGTCGTTTTTAACAATGCCTGGAAGCGGAACAACGCTTATCTTTTCGGAAAATCTTTCAAACGGTTCGCCCTTATAATCGTCTATCATCGGTATTGAGATAAAGATATCTTCGAGTTGTTCGTAAAGTTTTATTTCTTCCTTAACATCTTTTGACGTATTAAAATATCTGCTTTTTGTGTACGGATCGCAAAGATACGCCGCTTTTTTTGCGGTTATATCTGCATCCGAAAGAGCAAACGACGCCTCAAACGGAGCGCTCGCCGCAACAACATAATCAAAATTGTTTTGTTTGCAAAGTCTTTCGATTTCTTTTTTTAAAACGTCCCGTTCCGGTCCTCTTTTTAACATCAAAAATTTAAATGCCGAAAAAGCAAGCGATGGTTTTAAAAGCATCTTTAAAACTATCATCGACCTCGAGTATCCTTTATTCAAACCGTCCGAGATAAAACGATATACATCGGCCTGGCCTTTGCAGTAGGCGTTGTAGAGCTTTACACCCTGTGTATATGCTTTTTCACTTTTCTCGTCATACAATAAATCAAGTAAGCTACAGCTATGTCCCCTTTCGGAAAACCCTTTTGCAACGCGTCTCAAAAGCGTTGCGGTAGCGGCGTTTACCCCTGCGCTTGCGCTGTCAACAACAAACAAAATCTTCACTTGATATCCCTCCTAAACTGTTATAGTATTTTGTTTGTCTA